>NZ_CAWPRX010000012.1:0-28789 GCF_963890365.1 Tychonema sp. LEGE 07196
GTTGGGGGGGGAATTGCGATCGCATCCCTAACTTTTGCCGCCGGAGTATTTTGGGGAAATCGGCGGAAATTCCCAGTAATAGCAGATGCTGCAAATAATAGTTTTTCAATCTCTAAACCAGCCATTGACGATGAATTGCTACACAATGACAACCATCACGTTAAAAGTCAGGAGGCAGAAGTCAAGATTTCAAAGTAAAATTTTTGTTGAATCGAGCACTTATAACTACATGAAATGACTTAAAAAGGCCCAATAGCAGATGGTAAACCAACTCGCATAAATAAACGTGCAAATGCCTGAGAAAAGTGTTCTAGGTAGGGAGATTTTAACCGCCAGCGATCGTTTAAATTACTAGCGTGTTTCAACACATATTCGTAAGGCAAGGTTTGGATATCTCTAAAATCTACAACCAGTGCTTCTTTATTATTATCTGGGTTCGTTGGTGATGCCAGCAGGTGCAAACCTTCTATTCTCCCTCTTAAAACTTCATTCCATTTTCCTTTTTTCTTAAATGCTTCGTTGTTTTCCTCAAATTCTGAAATATGGTAAATTGCACACAGCACTACCTGAGCTACTTTTTTATTGTCCAAATCGCAGCTTTGGGTTAGAATAATTAAATCTACTTCATTAATTTCTATTTGTACGTCTTGAATTTCACTATTTTTGCCAAAACTTGTTGGGTCAAATACTGGTCTTGGTACGAGACACCCAGGCAGGTAATCACCTTGCCTGAGAGTGGATTCATTTATCTGCACCCAGAAAGGCTCTACGATCATTCTTCATCGAAAATATACGGCAGAGGTTTTTTACGCCCTTTGAACTGAGCACGCATGATTACTCGTTCCGATCGCTTTGGTGGTACTGGATTGTAGTCTATTTCGCCAAAGCTTTCTAGAGTTTGTAAGTATTGTTTTACAACTGTTAAATTCTGCAATAATTGATCGGTTAGTGCTGCAATTTCTCGTCCTTCAGGACTTTGTAATTGAGCTGTGGCTTTTGGCTCTAACACCAGCAATCTTGGTGACGATAAAACGCCATTAGGACGTAGGGGGGTAATTGTAGCCATTAGTTAATCAACTCCCTTGTGCGTTCTGTAATACAAGCTTCAAAAGCTCTGTTTTTTTGTTCGTGCATTTGTTCTAAAATCTGCCAAAGCTCTATTTCATCAGAAGAAATATCTCCTTCCAGAAATAGATCTAAATCCAATATTATAGAAACAAAATCAGGTGTGGGAGGTGGAACTATTGCTTGATTGATCACAAGCATTGTTCCCAAGTGTTCTTGTGGAATTTGTAGCTGCATAAAGTAGCCACTTAATCCTTGCGGCAAGTCAGGAGAAACTTCCGGAAATGTCCTCAAATACTCTTTGATATCGCCAATCGGCAAAGGAATATCTAGCCTGTTAATATACCTGAGTGCTAAACGAACAATTGCTTCTGGATATGTCAGTGACTGATAGATATTCCACAGTCGCTTTGCTTCATCCCGAAAATTTTCCCAACAGTCGTAAGGGGCAAGCCAACTGAATGCGAAAGCATCTAAACGCAGTTGAAGAATCTGTTTTGGGTCGTCACCGGAGGCTCTATAGCCAATAGGAGACTGGCTTGCTGTTGCCCCAACACTAGCACCTGCCATCATTTGTCCCTGAAAAAGTAACACTTCTTCACACTGAGGATACTCAGCCTGAATGCTTGAGTACACCTGCGCCAAATTGTCAAGTTTAACTCCTGGTGGAAGTTTAACTTGTATATCAATTAAGGCTTCGGTGATTGGGGCGTGCGAGTAGTGTTTTGGTGCTTGCATAATAACTATTGTAAGCTGCTTTGTCAAAAAGAGCAACACTGGTTATATCATTTAAGATTTGAGATTTTAGATGACTTATTAATCAAGGTGGAAAGTCAAAATATTTCATCCTAATTTCATTTTAGGGTGTCAATCTAAATTGAATGGCTATTTAACCGTCAACTGTCAACTGTCAACTATTTAAATGTTCATCACAATTCTCAGATGGGTAATTAACCGCCGCTGGCTATCAGAAGTCAAGAGTTTGAAGTGAAAAATTGCTTCTTAATTGAGGCAAAATTTTTAAAATCCTAAATTAATTGTCTAAAAAATGCTTAATTCAATCCTCAAATGGTCGATCGCTCAACGTTGGCTAGTTGTAATCGGTGCAATTTTAGTTACTTTTTTGGGAAGTTATAATTTAACTAAAATGCCCCTTGATGTTTTTCCTAATTTTGCCCCGCCTCAAGTAGAAATTCAAACCGAAGCCCCTGGATTAGCCCCTGAAGAAGTAGAGTCTTTAATTACTTTACCAATTGAGAGCGCAGTCAATGGAACTCCGGGGGTAGAAACTGTGCGATCCTCTTCGGCGGTAGGCATTTCAGTTGTCAAAGTAATTTTCAAAGCCGATACAAATATTTATCAAGCGAGACAATTCGTTGCTGAACGTTTACAGCAAACGCGATCGAAGTTGCCTCAAGGTATTGAAGAACCACAAATATCTCCTATTTCTTCTCCAATAGGCACAATTTTAATGTATGCCTTTACCATAAAAGCCGAAGAAAATCAGCCCACAACTGATTTAATGGAAGTGCGAAGATTAGTCGATCGAAATGTTACCAACCGATTGCTGGCTGTACAGGGAATATCACAGGTGATTGCCTATGGAGGCGATGTCAGAGAGTATCAGGTTTTAGTAGATACAGTCAAATTAACTGCATTAAATATCTCTTTAGAAGAGGTGATAAAAGCAGCAGAACAATCAAATACTAATGCCTCTGGGGGATTTTTGATTACACCCGATCGCGAAGAAATTATTCGTGGTGTAGGTCGGATTGAAACCATTCAAGAATTGGCCGAATCAGTAGTAATATCTAGAAATGGAAAACCCATCAAACTGCGCGATGTGGCAGAGGTAAAGTTAGGAGCAGCACTAGCTAGAGGAGATGGTAGTATCAACGGTCAAAGGGGAGTCATTTTACTGGTAAACAAGCAGCCTCAAATCGATACTCCAACTGTAACCAGAGCCGTTGAAAAAGCAATGGAGGAAGTGCAGGCAGGATTGCCGAAGGATGTGAAAGTAGAAGTGACTTTTCGCCAAGAAAGTTTTATTGATTCTGCTATTGAAAATGTGCTGAATTCCCTGCGAGATGGCATCATAATTGTTTCAATAATCATGCTGATGTTTTTGATGAATTGGCGCACAACTGTCATCACTCTCAGCGCAATTCCTTTGTCCGTTTTAATCGGAATGTTAATTTTATCATGGTTTGGAGAAGGCATAAATACTATGACTTTGGGCGGATTGGCAGTAGCGATTGGTTCAGTGGTGGATGACTCCATTGTGGACATGGAAAACTGCTATCGGGGATTGCGAAAAAATCAAATAGATGGTAAACCTAAAGACGATTTTGAAATTGTTTACAGCACTTCGGTAGAGGTTCGCACCAGTGTAATTTTCTCTACAGTAATCATTGTGATTGTATTTGCTCCAATTTTTTCTTTGACCGGAATAGAAGGACGAATATTTACCCCAATGGGAGTGGCTTACTTAGTTTCTATTGTGGCCTCTACTTTTGTCGCCATGACTCTTTCCCCTGCTCTTTGCGCTATCTTATTAGCAAATCGTCAGTTACCATCGGATGATACTTGGGTTTCGGCATTAAGCCAACGGCTTTATCGTCCAGTTTTGAATATGGCAATTAATCGTCCTAAATTAATTTTGTTGCCGGCGATAGCTGCTTTTATTGCTTCATTAATTGTGCTTCCCTCACTAGGAAGAGTGTTTTTACCAGAATTTCAAGAGCGGTCTTTAGTGAATACAATGTTACTTTATCCTGGGAGTTCTCTGTCTGCTACTAATGATATGGGACTTTCAATGCAGAATGCTCTCAAAGATGACCCTCGATTTACCGCTGTACAATTGCGATCGGGACGTGCGCCCGGTGATGCTGATGCCGCTGGGGTAAATCTAGGACATTTGGATGTAGAACTCAGCGATATTGGTATTAAGAATCGAGAAGAAAGTATTGCTAAAATTAGAGAGGAATTTAATAAATTACCCGGTGTGGCTACTAGCGTGGGAGGCTTTATTTCCCATCGCATGGATGAAGTTCTTTCTGGAGTCAGAAGTGCGATCGCTGTGAAAGTTTTTGGCCCTGATTTGACAGAATTAAGAGCTATTGGGAAGGAAGTGGAAACAGCTATGAGTCAGGTTAAAGGTATTGTTGATTTGCAGTTAGAACAACAAATTCCTATTCGTCAGTTACAGATTAAATTCGATCGCGCTTTGGCTGCACGTTACGGACTTACCATTGGAAGTCTTACAGAAACTATAGAAACTGCCTTGAATGGAAAAGTTGTATCTCAAGTCCTTAAAGAACAGCAGTTATTCGATTTGTTGGTGTGGTTGAAACCGGAAAATCGCAGTAATATTGATACTATCCGCAACTTATTAGTTGATACTCCTTCGGGACAGAAGATCCCACTAGCACAAGTAGCAAAAATTGAATACAGCACTGGCCCTAATACCATCAACCGCGAAAATGTTTCTCGTTTCTTGGTTGTGGCTGCGAATGTGTCAGGACGAGATTTACGCTCAGTTGTTAATGAAATTAAGACAAAAGTACAACAGCAGGCAATCTTGCCTTCAGGTTATTTTATTCAGTATGGTGGACAATTTGAATCGGAAGAACGGGCGACTCAAAACCTACTGATATTTGGTAGCTTAGGAATAGTAATTATTGCGGTTCTGATGTATTTTGCTGTTAAATCTTTTGCGAGTTCGATTATGATTATGATTAACTTACCCCTGGCATTAGTAGGAGGTATTTTCTCGATTGCGATCGGTGGTGGCATCATTTCTGTAGCTTCACTTGTGGGTTTTATCACTTTATTTGGAGTCGCGGTTCGTAACGGTTTGCTTTTGGTGGATAATTTTAATCAAAAACTAAGCAAGGGAATGCCTTTCAAGGAAGTAATTAAGGAAGGTGCGATGGAAAGATTGGTGGCGATTTTGATGACAGCTTTTACCTCTGCTTTAGGCATGGTTCCTCTGGTAGTTGGTACAGGCGCAGGCAAAGAAATTTTGCAACCTCTGGCGGTTGTGGTGTTGGGTGGATTGTTTACTTCTACTGCCTTAACTCTGTTAGTTTTGCCAGCTTTGTACGCTCAATTTAGAAAATTTTTAGCACCTAAAACGACTCATCTCATGTCCGGTAAATAGACAATCATAAAAAACAGTTAGTAGTGCAACCTTGCATCCACAGCAGCATCGGACTTAAGTCCTATGCTGCGAACTAATCTTATTGCGATCGATCGACCGGGCACGATATCATACTGTTGAGAAAGATATCTCGATATAAAAAAATGAGAATTTTGTTAGTTGAAGACGATCTTCGCATTGTCAAACCCCTTGCAGAAGACTTAAGGCATCAAAACCACGTCGTAGATATAGCGACTGACGGGCTAGAGGGTTGGGAATATGCGCGATCGGTCAATTACGACCTAATTTTGTTAGATTTAATGCTGCCCAAATTAGATGGTATCTCACTGTGCAAGCGTCTGCGTGCCGATCGCTCTCACGTTCTCATCTTGATGCTGACAGCACGCGATACCACCTTAGATAGAGTCATTGGACTCGATGCAGGAGCTGACGATTACTTAGTTAAGCCCTTTGAATTAGAAGAATTAGCCGCCAGAATTAGAGCTTTATCTCGGAGAATTCCAGAAACCAAACCCCTGATTCTAACCCACGGTAATTTACAACTCAATCCCACTAGCTGCACCGTTACTTATGCAGGAAACGCCTTATCTTTAACTCCCAAAGAGTATATGATATTAGAATGTTTCTTAAAAAGTCCCACTCAAGTTTTGACACGTTCGGCAATTTTAGATAAATTATGGGATTTTGATAAAGCTTCAGGAGAAGGAACAGTCAAAACTCACATCACAAATTTGCGTAGCAAGCTCAAAGCAGCCGGAACTTCAGAAAATTTTATAGAAACAGTTTACGGCATTGGTTATCGACTCAGCAGCCATCACTAACAACCCTAAAAAAACAGCACCCTTTCCTTTTCACATCCTTCAAAACATCTGCGTTGTATCTGTGTTGCATCTGCCTTACATTTGCAGTTTATATATCAAAAACTTATGCAATCTTGTTCAACTTCAAATACATTGAAAATCTCCCAATATATTTGCAATTTTTATAGCTAATGATTTGTCCTAAGTATGTTTGAGAAAATTCGCTCTCGTTTGCTATCATCTTACCTGCTTGTGCTTGCATCAATATTAAGTATTTTTGCAATTGGCGTTAGAGTAATCTTCGCTCGCAGTCTCACCGATCAGCTAACAGACAAACTGACAGTTTTAGGAGAAGGAGCATCTGCCAATACAGAATGGGAAAACGGACGCATAAAATTTGATACTGATTTTAACGTGCAAACTCTGATTGATAACAATCAAGGCTTACAATTATTTGACAATAACGGAAATACGATATTTCAGCAAGGAAAATTTGTGCTTGCCATACCATTATCATTAAGCAATACAGTAGAATTGCCAACGGGAAAAAATCGAATTCAAGGAATTACTTTGCCAGTAATTGAGAGGGAAAGTGGTAAAATAATCGGCTATATAAGAGTAAGCCAGTCCCTCGATGAAATTGACGAAACCTTAAATAAATTCAATTTAGGGCTAGGGAGTGGAATCCTGATAGCCTTGATTTGTAGCGGTGTTGGCGGAGTGATATTGACTCGTTTAGCGATGCAGCCAATTGAGGATAGTTTTAAAAGTTTAAAGCAGTTTACTGCCGATGCTTCTCACGAATTTCGTAGCCCCTTGATGGCTATAAAAAGTAATCTAGCCGTAGCATTAAAATACCCAGAGGGGATGAGAGAGTTAGATGCCGAAAAGTTTCATGCTATTGCTAGTGCGGCGAATCAAATGACGCAGCTAACCGAAGATTTGCTGCTGTTAGCAAGAACCGATAAAGTGGCAAGCATCAATAAAGATTCTGTCAATTTAACTGTTGTTTTGGATAGCTTAATTCAGCTTTATCAGTCTCGCGCCGAACTCAAAAAAATTAATTTAAAATCTCAACTCACAGAAAACATTCATTTAGTAGGTGATTCAAACCAACTAACGCGACTGTTCACCAATTTGATTCAAAATGCACTTCACTACACGCCATCTGGAGGAACAGTAGAAATTACAGCTAACCGTCTCGTTTCCTATTGCATTGTCAGCGTGCGAGATACGGGTGTGGGAATTGCACCGGAGCAGATTAAGCTGATTTTTGAGCGGTTTTGGCGAGCAGATGAATCTCGTTCCTATTGGAATGGAGGTTCTGGTTTGGGATTAGCAATCGCCCAAACCATTGCCCAAAATCACGGTGGCTCAATTACCGTCACCAGTAAGCTCGGAGTTGGCAGTTGTTTCACTGTGAAATTGCCAGATCACTCTTTTAAAATAAGTTAAAATACATCGCTTTATTGATGTTTTATAAAAATTAAAAACTATTTAAAGATTGTGATATAACTTGTACATGATTTGAATTTTCTTGAGTTGGATTGATTATGTTACGAAAAATCTATGAATTTTGGTTGCAGCATATCAACCCACGCTTAAATACTTTAATTGTGACAATTGGTGTAGTTGGACTTACCAGTTGTCTGCTAATCAGTTTTATTTTAGCGTGGCTATTTGAAGAAATCTTAGAACGAGAAGCTTTTGCTTTTGATACTTCTTGGCTGTACTGGCTGCACGGATATGCAAATCCGAGTCTAGATGCTGTGATGCTAACAATTACTCAGCTTGCTGATCCCCGTGTAGTTATAGTGATTGTGGCAGTCACGCTGGGAATTCTATGGTGGCAGCATCACCGCGAGGAAGCTAAATTTTTTGCTCTTGCTTGTTTGGGAGCCTTGATTCTAAATACTGGATTGAAGTTGTTTTTTACTAAACCTCGTCCACATCTTTTTCCGAGCTTAATTGCAGAAACATCCTTTAGTTTTCCGAGCGGTCACGCTTTAGGAAGTTTTGTAATGTATGGGTTTCTAGCTTACCTGCTTTCCGCTCACTTTCCGAAGTTTTCTAAATTAATATATACTTTAGCTGTTTTGACGATCGCTCTTATTGGTCTGAGTCGGATGTATATAGGAGTACACTGGCCAACAGATATCATTGGTGGCTACGGAATCGGCTATCTTTGGCTGACGCTCTGCATCGCAATGCTGAGGTTACAAACCAGACAAGTCTAGTATTGCTTTGCTCAATTCGAGCAAATATCAAAGGGTAGCTTGTGATTGCGATCAAAATCAAGCTACCCTATGATATAATGTTTGGTTAGTTCCTCGCCAACCAGATGTTTGTAGTTAAAACTGAAGTTTTCCTAAAAATATAAGGACTAAAGTCCTCACTACAAACCAATTTTATTCATCGCTAGCAGGCACAGTCCCCATGAGTTTTCTCTGATTGAAAGTTGTGAAGGCGATACAGACTAAAAGTATTGACAGCAGGACTATAGATGAGCCGACCGTACCAAAATTTAGACCGCCTTTTTCTTGTGATTTGGTCATAACATCCCCAAGTGTGGCACCAAACGGTCGGGTGAGTACGAACGCAATCCAAAACAACAAGACTGGCGAAATTTGAGTATAATAATATGCTCCCAATACCAGCGCAAGCAAACTAGAAATTAGGAGCGCTCCTCCTGCAAATCCAAGTCCAGAAGTATCGGCTAGGAAATCACCCAAGGCAGTACCCAAAGTATTTGAAAATAGAATTGCAGTCCAATAAAGCAGCTCAATTTTAGGTGTTTTGACATTATTAACAGATAGAGACCCAACACTGAATCGCCAGAACGCCAAAATAGCCAAGAGAATAGTAATTAAAATCGCAGATCCTGTAGCGTAGCCCAGCCCTAAAGTACGATCCATGTAATCGGAGATCGTTGTACCCGCTGTGCTGGTTGAAAGGATGACAGTCCAATAAAGCAATGGGTTATAGCTTTTCGATATCAATTGAGAGACAAGAGTGGCTAAAAAAATTCCAATCAATATCATCGAACTAACCGCATAGCCCACGTTTAACGTCATGGATAAAAGGTCTCCTGCCGTTTCCCCCAGAGTGGTTGCACATATCTTCATTATCCAGAAAAATGCGGTGATTTGTGGAAGTTTGCTCATAATTGCGATCGGGTTATCGTACTTTAGCGGTTTCACTCTAGATGATAAATGTCAAGAACTTGGAAAGATCGATCGCTAATCAGTTTTGTTGGTCGATCGGCATTGGGGCTAGTTTCTTTTGCTTAAGGCTTAAGTAAATAACCAGACTCACGATTATACAAAGAAAAAGCATACTGGTTCCGATCGTACCAAAACCCAAACCACCATTTGTAGTAGGTTGTGACAATAAATCGCCAGTAGATGCCCCCAGTGGACGAGTCAAGATGTAGGTCACCCAAAATGCCAAGACTGCATTCATTCTGAAGTAATAATAACCAGCAGCTACTATCGCAATTAAAACCGCAAATACTAATGCTGATTGTGCATAACCCAGTTTCAAAGCCTCTGCTATAAAGTCTCCTGTTGCCGTACCCAAAGCAAACGTAAATAAGATAGCAGCCCAATAAAACAGCTCTCTCTTGGCTGTGTTGATCGAGTGCATAGCTAATGTTTTTTCGACCGCATACCACAGTCCAAAAACGGCAGATAATATTGCACTAAAAACTATAATAGTTGTGGTCAAGCTAACTCCCAGCTCGTCTACCAATCTATCCGTAATTACTGTGCCAGTGATGCTCATTAAAACGACGACAATCCAGTAACTAGCTGGCACATACCGTTTCAGCCTAAACTGATTCAAAAGCGCCATCAGTAACACAGCGCTCATCACACAGGATGTAACGCTTAAACCAAGGTTCAGGTTTACTGATAGATAATCAGCCATAGTTTCACCTACTGTGGTAGCCAGAACCTTAATAATCCAGAAGGAACCTGTAACCTCTGGAACCCTGTTTAGCATCTTATTCATGATATTTCTCCTTGTTAATCTTTATAAAAAAAGTGAGATTAGATAGTCTCCTAAAACTGGCTTTTTTACAAGAAATTACTGAAAGCAAGTCAGTATTGCAGGCTGGATATTTACTCAATTAAAGGCGGGCAATATTGGTTCCGCCCTTAATCTATTGGTAATCCCAAAAAAGCTAATTCGTTAGAGCTTTATTTCTTGGCATCATCATTCGTTTCCCCATCGCCATCGCCGCCAGCCGCCTCGGAAAATTGAACGCTGCTGCGGGGAGAAACGCTTTCCTTACCCTCAGCTTTTAGGCTTTGCGTTTGGAGGATTTTACCGTTACCGGCATCTACACTTACTTCCTGCTGACCGATCGCAACTGAGTACACAACATTGCCATCTTCGTTTTCTAATTTGACGCGACTTGCTGTGCCACCTTTCGCTGCTTCCGCCGCCGCTTTTGCTTGTTGTGGTGTAATTTTAGCTAGAGATTGCAGGCGACTTGATTCTTGCTTTTCTTCGGCATCGTCGTTAGTTTCGCCGTCGCCATCACTGGCTTCAGGTGCTGCTTTGCGGATGGTGCGATCGGGCATGACGGCAACCTGAGATTTTGCTGGCGAAGCGTACACAGTTCGGACTAATCCACTGACTGCTAAAGTACCTACCAAAGCTGCTGCTAGAGCGATGTTTGTTGAAGTTTTCACGGTGTTAAATTTTGTCAATTTAGGTTTGTAGTTTCACTGTAGATCGCAAAAGTCAAGAACTTAGCAAGATTTATTTTAGTTGGAAATTTTTTAAGTGATTTTTCGTTCTCTTCTTCACCGGATAGCAAATCGTTACCTATTGTGCGATCGAGTGGATCGTGCCACATTCTGCCGTCTAAATTATTAATGAATGGTGGAACCACATCTTTTGTCTGCCCGCCCAGCATCTTGTCTTTGCTGGCATTACCCGCAGCTAACGAGTCTTCATTAGCCTCGCCGTTGCTTAAGTTGTCAACAAGAGTGATTTTAGTTGAAGTTTTCACCGTCAAATCCCTTCAATGTGAGTTGGCAATTTCACTCTACAGGGCAAATGTCAAGAACTTGGCAAGATTCAGCTAGTCTTGGACGCACGGATGGGTAGAAACCGGGTTTTTGGCGAAAATCCCTCGCTGCCGCCCGCAAATTAGGTGAAAAGTCCGGTTTATTTCGGCTTGATGCTTAAGTTTTATTAAGGTTATATATCCTGTTTTTTTCTAACTTTAAGACGGTTCAACTGGCAGAGTTATCCAAAATTTTGTGCCTGCGCCGCGTTCCGAAAAAACCTCTATTTTACCTTGGTGCTTTTCAATAAGTTGATAAGAAATAGTTAGTCCCAAGCCAGTTCCTTTGCCTACATCTTTTGTGGTGAAAAAAGGATCGAATACTTTAGGTAAAAATTCGGGCATTATCCCAGTACCGTTATCTCTAATTTCGATTCTAACCAGCTCGGTATCTATTGTTTCCGTATGAATCCAGATGGTAGGCTTCTCAGTCGCATCGCTTGAGGCTTTACTATTAACTTTTCGTTCCTCAATGGCTCCAATCGCATTATCGATTATATTCATAAACACCTGATTCAAAAGCGCTGCATAACACTTGACTCTGGGTAAATATTCATAGTCTTTAATCACTGTAATTTTTCCCTCCAATCGCTGATTGAGAATTACCAATGTACTGTCAATTCCTTCATGAATATTGGCAAGTTTGAGCTGGGATTCATCTAGCCTAGAAAAGTTACGCAAAGACAGAACTATTCGACGAATTCTGTCAGCACCATTTTTCATAGAATGGATAATTTTAGCAAAATCCTCAGCCATAAAATCTAAATCAATCGCCTCAGTTTCAGCTTGAATAACACTATTATGATTGGGATATTGCTGCTGGTACAATTGCACTAATCGCATCAAGTCTTGAGCGTAGTTACTAGCGTGTTCTAGATTGCTGTAAATAAAACTGACAGGATTGTTGATTTCGTGAGCTATACCTGCTACCATTTGACCCAAACTAGACATTTTTTCAGCTTGAATGAGCTGGGCTTGAGTCTGTTGAAGATTTTGCAAGGCATCTGCAAGTTGGTCGTAAGCTGACTGCAATTCGTGATTTTTTTGCGAAAGTTCTTCTGTTCGTTCTGTTACGCGAATTTCTAAGCTTTGTTTTGATATTTCTAGTGCTTCAATATGCTCTTTTACCGATTGAATGAGACTGTTGAAAGCTATCGTCAATTCTCCTACTTCATCGTCAGTGGTAACAGGTGCTTGTAGGCTAAAATTCGATTTTTTAGTTGCTGAAGAAGCAACTTTAGTGAGTGTTTCTATAGGTTGAGAAATCATCCGACTGATGGACAATGCAAAAATAGTGGCACCGATCAGCGACAGTAACAAACTGGCGATGCTGATTTGGATACCAATTTTTCGCGCGCTTTCTAGCTGGAATTTTGCTTGTTCTTGTCCTAGATAAGCAAGTTTAACAAATTTGGTTAAATCTTCTGAAAGTTCGTTAAACAGGATCGCCTCCGGGCTTTTGGTAAAATCCCACAGTGACTGCTGTGCGGCTATACCTGTTTTTTGTCCCAAGCGTTTAGGATCGATTTGTTGCAAAGTCCGCTGGATTTTTTGAGTGTAAGCTATTTGAGTAGAGTCATACTTATGTAAAAATTGATTCAACTGTATTATGTCTGTATCGGCTTGGTTGAAACTGCTATCACCTAAAATTTTTAACGAATATAAAAGCTGACTAGCTTTTTTTAGTTGAGTAAGAAATTCACCTTTTTCATCTACAAATTCTTGAGGATCTCCCGTCACAAAAATAAGTTTCTTTTGGTTTGATTGAGTTTCCATCACAGCAATTTTCATTTCGCTTAAAATCTGGGCTTTTTCTTGTTCGAGACCGAGTTTATGCAAAGCTTTTTTGGTGTAGAAGTTTCCAACTAGCTGTCCGCAAGTCGTTCCCAAAACAGCAATACTGAGTATCAATGCATAACCCAAGCTAATTTTTAACCGAATCGGGGCGCGGCGAAGCAGTTGTTGCAACCAGTTGGGGCCTAGTTTGAAATCCGTTGATGTTTTTATAGGGGATGGCATTTGGACTACAGCTTGCTTATGGTTTTGTGAGTGCATGGGAATAATATTAAGGTTGACATCTATTTTTTCTGAAATTTTAACCATGAACTTTCTTTAATGTGAGTTGACACTTCACTCTACAGGGCAAATGTCAAGAAGTTGGCAAGATTATCTGTCTGAAAGTTAAGAGATTTCATCCTGATTTCATTTTTGGGTGTCAACCTAGGTTAAGTGGCGATTTAACATGAATGAGGTGCTGTCGCGGTGAGGAGTGCGATCGCACTTAAGATAGCAAGTATCAAGCGTGCAAGCTTTCGCAGCCACAGACCAAAATACCATCAACTGCGAAAACATCTCTCGATTAATAGTCGTCTCTGCTCATGTCCGAGGGCGATATGTTCGTTTTTTAATTACTGATATTCGCCCAGCATTGTTTCAACTGTTATGCTGGCTAATTTCTGAATAAGTTTTGATAAATTTCCTTGACTCCCTGTCTCAAAGTGCCATAATTTACCAATCATTGTTCGCCAAGAGTAAAGCACATGAAAACGCTCAAGTCAAGTTTAATTATTCTAGGCAGTGTCGGATTGCTCTTTTTGGGAGCTTGCGGTAAAGGCGACCAAACAAGCGATACAAATACTACTCCACCACCTCCTGCGGCCTCTCAACCTGCGTCTTCCGCTCCTGCGGCGACTTCTGCTGCGAAAGGAGCTAACGGGGGTCAAGTTGTCAATTCTGGTGCTTACTATTTAGAGTTTGTACCTGAAAAAGAAGCTACGGGAACTCACTTA
The DNA here is from genome assembly GCF_963890365.1 of Tychonema sp. LEGE 07196. NCBI lineage: Bacteria > Bacillati > Cyanobacteriota > Cyanophyceae > Oscillatoriales > Microcoleaceae > Tychonema > Tychonema sp. LEGE 07196. The sequence goes on from NZ_CAWPRX010000012.1 coordinate 13,894, forward strand.
GATTTGTATCTGCAAAAAGGCGATAAAAAGGAACCAGTTCCTGATGCGAAAGTGACGGCTCAAGTGCAGTTGCCGAATGGAAAGCAGCAAACCCTAGCTCTCAAATACGATCCAGAGGGCAAACATTACGCTGTTGTGTTTCCCGGCAAAGAACCGGGTCAATATCCTGTGAAGGTGAATGCGGATATTAACGGAGAAAAAGTAGACGGTCGTTTTACATTCACTCAGTAGTTTGACAGTCCTGGAGGCACAGGTAGCCGGAAACCGGGTTTTTTGCCTAATTTTTGGGGTGCAACGAAGGATTTTCGTGAAAAAACCCGGTTTCTTTGGTATAAATGCGTAAATCCTGCTTGCATCTAATGCCCCCATTACTATTGGAGGAGGAGCCATGCAAAATGCTAATATTCCTCACCTTATTCAAAGATTTTGTGCTTTCCTCTCATTTTACAAAAGTCAAAATTCCCGTTTATTGTAGCACGAACCTCCCGCCCAGCTAGTGTTAACTTAAGCCAGAAAGACCGCCAAGGACTTTTGCTATTAGACAGGGGTTGAAACCCTTCTTTAATAGCGAATTTGACCTGTTTGCTAATACCAACAGTGCCGCCCGTTGGGCTACCTGCCGTTAAAAAGATCAAATTCAAACTGCTTCCTGCATTGCCAATAACCTGCTAGTTTCAGACTTCTGCTGCCTGATTGGTAGCGAAATTACAAACTCAGTACCTTCTCCAACTCTCGAAAGGCACTCCAAGCTGCCACAGTGCTTTTCTCGAACAATCTCGCAGCTAATTGATAACCCTAAACCCGTTCCTTTACCGGCGGGTTTCGTGGTAAAAAAGTGATTAAATATTTTAGCCTTGACTTCTTCAGTCATTCCAGCGCCGTTGTCGGAAATGCGGACGATCGCCCGATCGCCCTCCGCGACTTTTGTGCTAATCTCAATTGTAGGACAGCTTCTGCGACCATTCAAAACACCCGCATTAGAACTGTCTCGCAAAACATCAATGGCATTGCTGATAATATTCATAAACACCTGATTTAATTGCCCTGCATAACATTCTACCAGCGGCAAATCCCCGTAATCTTTAATCAATTCGATACCCGGAAGTTTGCCGTTCGCTTTCATTCGGTGCTGGAGAATTAACAGAGTGCTGTCGATTCCTTCGTGAATCGAAGCCACACTCATGCCATCTTTATCTAAACGCGAAAAATTACGCATCGACGAAACAATCGCGCAAATTCTGTCAGTTCCTACCTTCATTGAAGTAATTAGTTTGGGCAAATCTTCGCGGAGAAAATCTAATTCTACAGTCTGAATTTCCTCCTGAATTTCTTCTACCGGATTCGGATAATGTTGGCCGTAGATGTTGACCAAACGCAACAAATCTTCAACATAATTGCGGGCGTAGGCGATGTTCGCATCAATAAAGTTGATGGGGTTGTTAATTTCGTGGGCAATTCCTGCTGTCAATTCACCCAAAGCTGATAATTTTTCGGTATGTACTAATTGAGCTTGACTTTCCTGAAGTTTTTGCAAAGCTCGCTCTAATTCTCGGGCTTTTATTCTCAATTCTGCTTCAGATTGTTGCAGAGCTTTTTTAGCTTTTTTTCGCTCTTGAACTTCTTTAATTAAATAATTATTTGCTCGGGAAAGTTTGCCAGTTCTTGCTTGCACTCGCTGTTCCAATACTTCGGCTAGTTCAGCCAGTGCTGTCTCGGCTTTCCGGCGTTCTGCAATCTCATTTTCTAATGCTAAATTTGCGGCTTCTAGCCTTGCTGGGCTGGGAAGTGCCAGTGCAAACGGCATCAATGTTAACAGCAACAACACTGAACTCCCAGCGACGAAAGCCGTAATCGCTTTCATGAATTGTGAGATTAAAGATTCAGGAAACCACAGATACCATGTTTGGATTACGTGAATTGTACCGCAGGCGACGAAGAATGCTCCGAATACCAGAAACATCCACTGAAACGGGATATCTCGCCCTTTGTAAAGCGAGTAAACCAGCATTGTGGGAATTGCATAATAGGAAATTACGATGATAACTTGCAGCCATTCCGAATTAAAAATTCCAGATTTTGCTGAAACCGTAGCAATTGCTAAGTCAACCATAAACAATCCTTAGTTAATTTGAATTGGGTTTAAATCTCACTAATTTTAAGTTGCTAGATAGATGCACCCTGTTGTTTGGACTTAATTTCCTATTTCGTTAGTGCTGTTTTTTGATTTGATTGGAAAAAACACTCTACCGCTCAAACTTTGGAGATAAATCCCGCCCACGGTGATTAAAAAGACGAAATAAGCAAAGCCCTGCACCAAATAAAGTTTGTCCGTGTAGCCAAACATCGCGCTCAGCAACAAGCCGGGAAACTTTTCTTGGGGAAGCACTTTCGAGGTATTCCACACCATCGGCCCGAGAATGCAAGAGTGTTCTTTGACAAATCTTTCGTAATAGAAACACATCCCTGCTGACTCGCGATTGGCTTGCGATAAAATATTCACCGCGCTGTCAAAAAGTCCCAGAGTTGATACTACTAAACCCGCTACAATAAAGAGCAATAAAATGCCCATATACTTAAAAAACAGGCGGATATTAATTTTTACTCCCCATTTAAACAGCAGCACGCCAATTCCGGCGGCTGAAAGTATTCCTCCCAAAGCGCCGATGGCTGGAAGAATGCCTTGTTGAAATTTAGCGACGACAAACAAAACTGTTTCAAATCCTTCGCGCAAAACGGCAATCAAAATTAAACTAAATACGCCCCAACCTGCATGAGATTTGTCCGTTAAGGCAGCACTTACTGCGCCTTCGACTTCGGCTTTCATAAATCGCGCTTGCTTGGTCATCCAGAGCAGCATCCAGCTCAGCATTGCTATTGCTAAAACTCCAAAACTTGCCTCTAGCAGAGATTCCATAATTGGTGCAAAGGGTTGATTGGATGCGGACAAAATTTGAATTGTCCAGCCAAACAGTACACCTATCAAAGCGCTGGCAATAAGTCCGACGACGACACCGCCATAAACCCAAGGACTTAAATAACTTTGTCCCGATTTTTTGAGGCAAGCTAGAACGATTCCGACAACTAAGGCGGCTTCGACTCCTTCGCGGAGGGTAATTACAAATGTGGGTAATGCTTCGCTGAAATTCATTTTTTTAATTAGAAGGAATAAGGAAGAAGGAAGTTCGGCAACGAGCAATGTACGGGATGTAACGGATGTAACGGATGTAACGGATGTAACGGATGTAAGTCCGTCGGAAGAAGTCCGAGGGAAGAAGTCCGAGGGAAGAGGAAAGAAGGAAGAAGGAAGAGGGAAGAAGGCTTTAGTTATCCGGCGACTTAAGGAAGAAGAAAAAAGACTTACTTAATTTCGATAATCTTTGAAAGGTTTGTAGTGCGGACTCCAGTCCGCACTACAAACCGTTTTTAAGAGGCGGGTTTGAGAACTTTTTGGCTGTCGTTTTCGATCGCCTTAATGAGCACGGCCACTTGTTCGGTGGTTTTTACCGGGGCTGGCGGCGCGATCGCAGTTGGCCAATTTGCCTTAAGTTCAGTCATGTTAGCAACAATTGCTTTGTCGATATCCGGGTTAGTTTTAGCCACTTGAGCGGCAATATTTTGGTACAGGGTTTCCGCGTACATGACGAAACCCCGCGAATCTTGGTATTCAATAACTGCGGAAATTTTGCCGTTAGCAACTGCCGCTCCGTATTCGGAATTAGCTGTATCTAGCAAGCCGTTAATCACTTGCAGCACGAATTTCGGATCTTGGCGCTGCGCTTCGGGAAGGGCGGCAATTGCTCCATCTACAGCTTGCATTGATGTGTTAAATTCTGCATTTACTTCCGCCGGATCTTTTGCACCCGCTTTAATTAAATCCTGCAATTTAATTAAAGTTGTCTTAAATTCGGGAACTTTTCGCTCGTTTAGTTGGTCTTCCACATCGGCATAAATTTCTTCTACCGGGTGACCGATGTGCGGTTCTGCTTGGTCTACTTTGCCTGCATCCAAGAGTTCTTTTGCTACCAAAAGATGCCCTTTCATCAAGCCGAGTTTAGTCATGTAATCTACATCTTTGGCTTCCCCTGTGAGGACAACATCTTCAATAGTTACCATGTCTTTAATTTGGTCAAATTGGGCTTGATTAATGACATTTTTAGAAACCAATTCTTCGGTTTTTCCGTAGGGGCGGCTGGCTTGAATTTTGTTAGAAAGTGCCGGGATTCCTAACTTGGCTTCTAGTTTATCTAACTCCGAAAGAATGGCGGTATTAATGTTAATGCCGGGTTTGCCTCCGTGATTCATGCTGTGGCCGCTTGTTGCTGCGGTAGTAGCAGTGGGGGTGGGTGAGGCGGTGCTGCCGGTGTTGGTGGGGGTGGAAACGCAACCAGTCAAAGCAACGAGGATGGCTGTAGCAGCGGCTGTCGGTAATTGGCGAAAGGATGGTAACATGGCAGTTGATGATTTTTGGGTTAGGTGCAGTTTGACTCGCCTGTTATCAAGAAAGTTTCTTAATTATTTGCGAGTTAATGATTCTACCTATTTAGGATAAATTTTGGTAGATAATTTAAGATTTTCTTAACTAAAATCGGCGCATATCGATCGCGATTTGGGTTAAGCGATGACTTCAAATAAACCCATGCAGCCTGCTTCGGCGATCGCATCTTGATGGGGATGAAACATATATTTTCCGGCGTAGCTGTAGCTAAATTCTAAAATATGTCGTTCAGCTACTCCCATTGTAATGACATCTGTTTTCTCGCTGGGAGTTAAAGTCATGCCCGTGCGATATACGTCAAAAAAATTGGCGTGCAGGTGAAAAGTCACGGCCGATTCATACTCAATCATGTTCATTACATACAGCCGGACAAGCTGATTTTTGTAAATCTGGATCGGGTTGTTCATGTAATAATTGGGTATTCCGTTAAAAGCGTAAAGCTCGTTCTTTTCGTTGTCGTTTACGTCGTAACCTCCCATGATTAGCAGGATTTCGTCTGCTGGTGGGCGAGGTTTTGGCGGATCGACAATGAACATTCCATAAAGTCCTTTACCGATGTGGCGGGTCACTGGGGCAATGTGACAGTGATATAGATGCACGCCATAGGGAAGTGCGTCGAACTCATAGATAAACGCAGAGCCGTTTCGGATCGGTTTAACGCCGTCCATTTCTACGGGATGAACGCCGTGGAAGTGCAGCGAATGAGAATGTCCGGCTTTGTTAGAAAAAATGACCCGGATGCGATCGCCCTCAGTTGCTCTCAATGTCGGCCCGGGTACGCGATTGTTCACATTCCAAGTGTTGAAACTAACGGCGCTGTTAAGTTGGATGATCGATGTGTTCGCTTCCAGGCGAAATTCCCGCACCGTGCGCCCGTTTTCCCGCGTCACCGTGCCATAATCAAAATCCCGCGCAATTTGCATCGGATTGATCGTGCTAGCTGGGACTGGATCGGCAGCCATTGGCGGTATTCTCGGTGCAGCCGATCGCTTTTGGGTGAAATTTTGCAGTGCGATCGCGCCTCCCGCTACCCCAGCACCAGCTATTCCTAGCTGTAGGAGTTGGCGGCGAGTCCAGTGCCCCGGCTTTTTCATCACGGAGCGATCGGATAAGTCTGCCATACTTCTTGATAATTATTCTCAAAATTTGAGCTGCATCCGAGTATAAGACATTTTTAGCTTATTGTCAATTTATGTCAACTGTTATTTTTTTATGCGAACTCAAGAAATTTCATAATGATTTCATTTAAGTGTGTCAACTTATATGTTGGGGTAGGCGCTGGCGGCAGCTAACAATGTATACAGACTTACTGCTGTAAATTAATATTATGAGAGTTTTGCTAGTTGAAGACGAGCCAGATTTAGGAAAAGCGATCGAACGCACCTTAAAGCAGGAAAAATATATAGTTGATTGGGCGCAAGACGGCAATGAAGCTTGGGAATATTTAGAGAGTCATTGGACGCAATACACTCTAGCTATTTTTGACTGGTTGCTTCCGGGATTATCGGGAATAGAACTGCTGCAAAAATTGCGCGAAAAAAATTGTTTTTTGCCAGTTTTGATGCTGACAGCAAAAGACAGGATGGAAGATAAAGTCGCGGGATTGGATGCGGGGGCTGACGATTATTTAGTCAAGCCCTTCGGGATGGCGGAAATGTTAGCAAGGTTGCGGGCCCTGCAAAGGCGATCGCCCCAAATTCAGCCCCAACAGCTACAAATCGGCAATCTAGCCTTAGATTGCGGAAGTCGCACTGTTTTTCATCTCGATTCCCACGGGAAACATCAGAATATTTCGCTGACTAACAAAGAATTTCAACTGCTAGAATATTTAATGAAGCATCCGAACCAAATTGTCACTACCGACCAAATTAGGAATCAGATATGGGAAGCAAGCGCAGATTCTTTTAGCAATGTAGTAGCCGCTCAAGTGCGCTTGCTGCGGCGCAAACTCGAATCAGTTGATTGCGCGAATTTAATTGAAACTGTCCACGGTGTTGGATATCGGATCAAAAGGGGAAAGATATAAATTGATTGTTTGGTGGGGGCGGGTTTTTGAGCTTGTTTGTTTTTTGCTAAAATTGGGAGTTAACCAGCCTTTACAAGATACCTTGTTAAATATTAAAATTAATTGAACTTAATGTGAATCAAAACAAACTATTTAATCGAACTCGATCGCAATTAGCCATTTCCTATGCCGCAGTAATGGGTTTGATTTTAAGCTTGTTGGGATTTTGCGTATATAAGGCGATCGCCCACGCGCACTGGATCGCCATTGACCGCGAATTAGAATCGGTAGCGGGGACCCTGCACGACAGCCTAGAAATCAAGCTGCAGCAGCCCGGACGACTAGAACCAAGCGTCAATGAACTTTTGCCAAACCTCCGCGTAATTGGAGTTAACGGCAGGAAAGAACAGTTTCCCAACCGCCATATTTTAAGCGCGCTGAATCAAAGTTATTATTATATTCGTTTATTTGACAATGCAGGGAATTTGATTGCTACAGCAGGCGCTTATCCCGAAGCATTGCCGCCGACATTTAACTCGCAACACTGGCAACAAATCGCTGATATTCAAGGCAATGTTTATCACCAAATATCTGTATCGCTTCACACAACAACACAGCAAGATTGGGGATATTTTCAAGTTGGACGCAGCTTGCAAGACTTCAAGGATTATCTCATGGCAGTCAAATTAATTTTGAAGTTGGGATTGCCGACAGCGCTGATTTTAGTCGGTTTTTCGAGTTGGTGGCTCGCCGGATTAGCGATGAAACCGATTTATCATTCTTACCGACAAATCGAACAGTTTACGGCGGATGCTGCCCACGAATTGCGAACTCCTCTAGCGGCATCTCAAGCAACTGTAGAATCGGCGCTGTTGATGCCAGAGTTGGATGAAAAAGAAGCGCGGGAAATTTTGCGAACAATCGATCGCCAAAACCGACGATTGACTCAGTTAGTGGCTGATTTGTTGCTGTTGGCGCGGATGGACTCTCAGGTGAGATCCGATCGCCCTCAGCTTTGTTGTTTGAATGACTTGGTGAACGATTTAGTCGAGGAATTGGCGGCTTTGGCGAAATCCTCCGAGGTAGCGCTAACATCCGAAATCCGCGTACAGCAGCCGTTGAATGTTGTCGGAGATGCCGATCGACTTTACCGTTTAGTTACGAATTTAATTGTCAATGCCATTCAATACACTCCGCCTGGGGGAAAAGTCACAGCGGTTTTAGATTGCACTCACCAGGAGGCGATAATTCAGGTGCAAGATACCGGTATTGGGATACCGGCGGCAGATTTAGCCCGCATATTCGATCGATTTTACCGAGTCAACAGATCTCGATCGCGCCATACCGGCGGATCGGGACTCGGATTGGCGATCGCGCAGGCGATCGTTACGGCCCACCGCGGCAGCCTCAGCGCCCGCAGCGAAGTGGGTTTCGGCAGCACCTTTGTCCTGCGGTTGCCTTTCTAAGGTACTATGTGAGGGAAACCGAATCATCTTTTTAGGGTAATCCCTTTTGCAGAAGATAGCGCGATCGCCCAAAATCAATAAATAGTCATTAGTCAGTGGGCTGTTGTCAGTTGGCAGTTGATAGTTGGCAATTGGCAGTTGGTAGTTGATAGTTGGCAGTTGTCAGTTGGTAGGGGCGGTGTCCCGTGCGGGCCATCTTAGTTGATAGTTGACTAATAACTAATAACTGATAACAACTAACAAATAACAACTAACAAATAACTACTGACTACTGACTACTGACTAATGACGAATGACTCTTAAAAAATACCTAGCGAAGAACTATGACAGTTTTAGAACAGGGAACAATCTCTATCCATACCGAGAATATTTTCCCGATTATCAAGAAGTCGCTATACACCGACCACGAAGTCTTCTTGCGGGAACTAATTTCTAACGCCGTCGATGCCATTGCCAAACTCAAAATGGTTTCCCGTTCCGGCGAATATAGCGGCGACATTGGCGAACCGCAAATCAACATTGCGATCGACACAGAAAACAAAACCCTCTCAATTTCCGATAACGGCATCGGCATGACCGCCGACGAAGTTAAAAAATACATCAACCAAGTCGCTTTTTCCAGCGCCGAAGAATTTATTCAAAAATACCAAGGCAGCGGCGACGACGCAATTATCGGTCACTTCGGACTCGGTTTCTACTCTTCTTTCATGGTTGCCAAGAAAGTAGACATTGATACTCTTTCCTACAAAGAAGGTTCCCAAGCAGTACACTGGTCTTGCGACGGTTCCCCCGCTTTTGAACTATCAGAATCCAGCCGCACCGAACGCGGTACTACAATTACTCTGACTCTCCAAGATGAAGAACTCGAATATGTAGAAGCCAGCCGCATTAAGCAGTTAATCAAAACCTACTGCGATTTCATGCCTGTTCCCATCAAATTTGAGGGAGAAGAACTCAACAAACACAAAGCAATCTGGCGGGAATCAGCCAGCAATTTGCAAAAAGAAGATTACTTGGAACTGTACCGCTACCTTTACCCGTTCCAAGACGAGCCGCTGCTTTGGGTACACTTGAATACAGATTATCCTTTTATTGTCAACGGCATTCTTTTCTTCCCCAAATTGCGGCCGGATGTTGATGTTACCCAAGGCAATATTAAGCTATTCTGCAATCAGGTTTTTGTCAGCGATCACTGCGAAGAAATTATCCCGAAATTCTTGATGCCGCTGCGGGGAGTCATTGACAGTACCGACATTCCGCTGAACGTTTCTCGCAGTTCTTTGCAAAGCAATCGCACTGTGCGGAGAATCGCTGACTATATTGCGAAAAAAGTAGGCGATCGCCTGAAGGAACTTTACCGCGACGACCGATCGGAATACATCCGCTGCTGGCAAGATATCGGAACTTTTGTCAAGTTTGGAGCTCTTAACGATGACAAGTTCAAAAAGCAAGTCGAAGATATCTTAATCTACCGCAGCACCTACGAGCCAACAGCGGACAAGCCAGAAACTACAACCCCAGAAGTGCAGGTGCAAACAGAGGACGGAGATTTGTGGCAAGATGTAACTCCCAAATCGGATAGTTCCGCTTCGACACTGCCTTACACGACACTGAAAGAGTATTTGGAACGCAATCAAACACGTCACGAAAATCGCGTGTTTTACTGTACGGAACCTGCGTCTCAAGCAACTTACGTCGCCCTGCACAAAAGCCAAGGTTTAGAAGTGCTGTTTATGGATTCTTTCATCGACACGCACTTTATCAGTTTCTTGGAACGAGAATATTCTGATGTTAAATTCTTGCGGGTTGATTCGGACATTGACGAAACGCTAATTGATAAAGAAAAAGAAGCGGAAATTGTCGATCCGGCGACGAATAAAACTCGCAGCGAACAAGTTAAAGAAATGTTCCAAAATGCTCTCAACAAGCCGAAAGTGAACATCCGCACCGAAGCTTTGAAGTCTGACTCTACGGAGGGTGCGCCACCCGCGATCGTCCTTTTACCGGAAGCTTTGCGCCGGATGCGGGATATGACGGCGCTGTTACAGCAGCAAGCAGCGGAATTCCCCGAAGAACACGTTTTGCTGGTGAATACGTCTCACCCGCTGATTCAAAATCTGGCGAATTTGAGTCAGGGTGCGATTATTCAAGACGGTGGCGAGTCTCCGTCGGCGCAGTTGGCGAGTATGATTTGTCACCACGTTTATGACTTGGCTTTGATGGCCCAGAAGGGTTTCGATGCTGAGGGGATGAAAGAGTTTGTCGAGCGATCGAACAATGTCTTGACAAAATTAACTGAACGTGCAATGTAAGACCCCCCCAACCCCCCTTGCTAAGGGGGGAGCTAGAGTTTGCTCTGTTGGAAACAGTCGGTTTTCTTGTACCTCCTTCACCACCGAGGCTAGAGGGTTTTTCTTGTCCCCCCCTTCACAAGGGGGGCTAGGGGGGTAGTCCGCAGTTGCTCTATAATAAAAGGCTGCATCACAAACAAGTAGTCTGGAGGGCAATATGTCACGGAAATGTCAGTTAACGGGGAAGAAGGCTAATAACGGTTTTGCGGTTTCTCACTCGCACCACCGCACTCACAAGTTGCAAGACGCAAATTTACAGTGGAAGCGGATTTGGTGGCCGCAGGAAAAGCGCTGGGTAAGATTGCACCTTTCTACGAAGGCAATTAAAACCTTGGAACACAAGGGTTTGGAAATTATGGCTAAGAAAGCTGGAATTAACCTTTACAAGCTTTAAATAACCTTGTTAATTGAGCGCAAAGGGCGATCGTATAAAATTAAAAGTGCGATCGCCCTTACTTTTACAAAAAAACCTTCCTAGTGAGAACTTCACTTTTTCTCCACGAATCAGAAAAGAAAAAACTAAAGTCCCGATTACAAACCTTGATTAAACCTATTTTCGGCATTTCAGTAAATAAGTAGTCATTTCACCTTTGCCTTTAACTTCGATCGCGCCGCGACTTTCAAATACATACTTTCCTCGCAATCGTTCATAAGTTGCAGAAGTGACTTGAATGCAGCCCGGTAAGCCGTGGGATTCCATGCGAGAAGCGGTGTTAACGGTATCTCCCCACAAATCGTAGATGAATTTTTTAATCCCGATGACTCCCGCGACAACTGGGCCGCTGTTGATGCCGATTCTGATGCTAACATCTTGATTTTGGGTATCGCTGAAATCAATAATTGCCTGCTGCATATCCAGGGCCATTTGGGCGATCGCCTCTGCATGATCGCTGCGGGGCACGGGCAGCCCTCCAACTACCATATAAGCGTCACCAATGGTCTTAATTTTTTCCAATCCGTGCTTTTGGGCTAGGCGATCGAAGGTGGAAAAAATGTCGTTAAGCAAGGAAACTAATTCCGGCGGAGAAATTTGGGAACTAATTTGGGTAAAACCGACTATATCGGCAAACAATACTGTTACTTCGGCAAAAGTATCGGCGATGATGCTTTGGTCTTGTTTGAGTCTTTCGGCGATAGCTTGTGGTAACACGTTGAGCAGGAGGCTATCGGATTTTTCTTGTTCTAAGCGCAAAGCTGCCTCAGCTTCTTTGCGAGTTGTGATATCTTCAACAGTACCTTCGTAATAAAGCAAATTTCCATGTATATCGCAGACAGTATAAGCATTTTCTGCTGTCCAAATTATACTGCCATCTTGACGGTAAACTTGAGATTCTAAATCCGATACTTTGCCGTTAATTCGCATTAAATCTATGACTTCAGCGCGCTGTTCTTGATCCACATATAGCTGGCGATTAATATCAGTTAAATTTGCCATCAACTCCTCGCAGGAACTGTAACCATAAATGCGAATCAAAGCAGGATTGACGCTGAGATATTCCCCGTCGGGAGTAGTTTGAAAGATGCCGACGATCGCATTTTCAAAAATGCTGCGGTATTTGGCCTCAGCTTGCCGCAGCGCTGCTTCAGCCCGCTGGCGTTCCCGCGCTTCTACTGCAAAAGTTACAGAGTCTGCTAGAGAAACAGCGAAACTTTGTTCTTCAATAGTCCAATTGCGGGGCATTCCTACCTGTTCCAAACAGAGAACTCCTGCTGTTTTTCCGCCTATTTGAATCGGCGTGTCTAGCATGGAAGTGATGCCCAACGGAATTAGGTAATCTTCCACAAATTCTCTAGTTCTGAAATCTTTTTGCGCGTCAAAAGCCGCAATTGCTCGTTCTTCTTGAAGTGCTTTAAAATAAACAGGATAGTCTGCTTCTGCTAATTCCATACCCTTTGAGTGCTGGTTGGCGGTGCGATCGAACAAATCCAAGCACTCCATCTTAGATTTAGGGCGATCGTACAACCAGACACTCGATCGCGCAACTTCCAGAGTACGGCTAGCAGTTTCAGTTATTTCTTGAACCGCTTTAGTTAAATCGCCCTGATTCAGCGCTTTATTTTTGGCTAAATCAATTAATGCCGATTTCTGTTTTTGTAGCTGAAGTTCGCTTTGTTTCAGGGCATTTGTCCGCTCTTCTACTCGTATTTCCAGCTTTTCATTCAACTTTTGCAAGGCTATTTCGGCGTTGCGGCGATCGGTGATATCTGTGCCGATGCAGAGGATACCCTGGAGTTCCCCCGCTGCATCAAACAGCGGTTTATTTGCCCAAGATACCCAAAGGCGAGATCCGTCACGCCGGATATTCTCATTTTCATAGTTAGTAAAGCGATCGGGATTTTGTAAAATTTCATTATAAACCAACTCTAAGTTATTCCCTTCCTCGTCGGTTTGGGGAATAATTGTTCCCAGTGCATTTTTCCCCAGGATTTCTTCCTGATTGTAGCCAAACAATATTTCGGCAAACTCATTAAAAAAAATAATTTTACCGTTTCGCTCTAATTTGACAATAATACTATTAGCATTCTCAACCAATTCTCGATATTTTATTTCACTTTCACGTAGAGAATTTTCGGCGGCTGCGCGTTCGGCTACCGTCGCTGCCAATAACAGCGAAGTAATCGTAACTACAGCCATAAAAGCTTGTAAAAATAAAATAGCCTGATTAATATTTTCTGCTTTGGCTATAAACGGGCCACCTCCATTAGAACTGCCTAAAATTGCGATACTTGAGACAACTAACGATGCCAGAACAGCGGCCCGCTGACCGAATTGGAGCGCTGCCCAAATTATCAAAGGAAACGGCAAATATTCAAGGGGATAGCGAGAAAGAGAAGCGTCATTTTTTGATTCAAATACAAACCAGCTCACCCCAATTAATAATATCAACCATACTCCCCGCCAAATTAAATAATTTTTCGGAAGATGTGTTTGTAGTTTTAAACGATCGGCGGTTACTTGAGGACGAAAAAATATCAGGATTAAGGGAGTCAAAATCAAAACTCCCATTGCGTCACCCAACCACCAATTCCACCGAAGCGACCAATATGCTGACAAATCTACTTTCCCAGCCAAATATATGGAAAGCGCGCCGATAGTACAACTAATTTGAGTAGAAATTAGACCGCCAAACAAGATTAAATGAACTACATCTTTCAAACGCTCTAGAGAGGGACGAAACCCCAGCCACCGCAGCACAGTTGCTCCAAAAACAGCTTGCAGAATAGCACCAATGTTTCCTCCCAGCCAAACCGCAAATATCTGTTCAGTTGGGTTAACAAAATTGAGTATAAATATACCCAAAACAATTGCAGGCCAGACTTTTCTGCCAAACAATAAAAGTCCAGCTTGTGCAATTCCTGCGGGGGGCCACACCGAGGCAGCAAAGGGATTGACACCTTGAATTGCAAATGCTAGTCTCGCCCCCAATGCGTAAGCGATAGCAAGGACAGTTAGTTGGGCTAAGTAGCGCCAAATTCGGGATTGAGGGAATCGAAGAAACTGACTTAGATTCAGATTCATATCGCACCTTATTACTCGTTAATTTATGGTGCAGGCTGTGCACCTTGCTAGCTGCACATTCAAAGCAAAGCTCAAAGCTATGCACTCATGATTTGATTGTTTTTTGACATAAAATTTAAACGCATAACAACTGATGTTTTGGGCTAATGTAAGGTGCGCGGCGCGCACCTTACTGTTATAACAACTTATTTGATGGCGGCATCAATCCACTGTTTCAAAGTAGCATTAACTTCCTCAATAAGAATTTCATGGGATTTGTGAGTTGCTCTTTCCACAATTTCAACTTTACCCGATTTCAGCGAACGACCTGTAACAATGCGATAGGGAATGCCGATTAAATCGGCATCTTTGAATTTAACTCCGGCTCGTTCGTCTCGGTCATCTAGTAATGTTTCAATGCCAGATTGATTGAGTTCTGCGTAGAGTTTTTCGGCGACTTCTACTTGTTGGGCGTCGGAAATGTTCGGGATGCTAATGATGGCGTGATAGGGCGCGATCGCCACTGGCCAGATGATCCCGTCTTTGTCGTAGGATTGTTCTACGGCAGATTGAGCCAGCCGCGACACGCCGACACCGTAGCAGCCCATAATTAAAGGCATTTCTTCCCCTTGTTCGCTGGTGTAGGTGGCCCCCATTGCTTGCGAGTATTTGGTTCCTAATTGGAAGATGTGGCCGACTTCGATACCTCTGGCGCTTTGCAAGGTTTGTTCGGGATTGTGCATTGCCCGATCGCCCTTTTTGGCCGTTCTGACACCCACAACCGTTGCTGGTAGCGGAAATTCTTTGTTCCAATTAGCCCCGACAACGTGGTATCCTGTCTCGTTAGAACCAGTGACAAAGTTGGTTAGATCGACAGCAGTGCGATCGACCAAACGCAAAAACTTGGGAGATACCCCCCCTTGCCCCCCCTTACCAAGGGGGGGAATTGAGTCTTGTTGCTCCCCCTTACCAAGGGGGGGAATTGAGTCTTGTTGCTCCCCCTTACCAAGGGGGGGAATTGAGTCTTGTTGCTCCCCCTTACCAAGGGGGGGAATTGAGTCTTGTTGCCCCCCCTTACCA
>NZ_CAWPRX010000013.1:0-141804 GCF_963890365.1 Tychonema sp. LEGE 07196
GGCTTGAGGCTCTGGTCGAACGGGTGTAGGATTGTTTAATGGGTTCATTTTTTAGTCTCCAATCAGTCGATTTTAGGTGTGAAATTTGAGATTTTGGATTGACTCGCAGCGCCGTGAATCTGGCAGTTTCAATGAGGGTCTACAATTTGCGAATTGGTGATTGAGTATCGGGAGGTTGTATCCGTTATTGGGCGAGGTCAGTGTATTATAGCTTTTATCAAAAAGGTGAGAAGTGAGTCGATTTTAGATTTTAGATTTTAGATTTTAGATTGGGGGATTTAGGGATTGGAAGATTGAGGAATCGATCGCTCAATACCCTATCTTTGGCTCGAACTGCTATAACTGCGAAAAAACACCCAATTTATAATCTAATCGCTCGCTGGCTCATTCGGTGCTAGATGCTGAAAATATTTTACAATTGGGCTTGATGGGACGATCGACTAATTAACAATTTTAACTTGTATGAATATCAGTCAAAAAATTGTCGGCTGGCTCGAAAATCGTGCTGTAACCCCCGCCTACGCGGGTTGGCTGCTATCGGGAATGACGGTTTTCTTTTTTGGGTCTGCTACTAATACAATGGCTGGTTGGTTGTACGCACTAAGCGGTGGGAGTTTGGCGCTGTTGGTCGTAGCGGCGGTTTTGCCGGTCAAATCGCTTCGTTCTTTGGAAGTGCGCCGTCGCCCCATCGAACCGGTGAGTGCGGGCGATCGAATTACGATCGAACTAGAAATCACAAATCGCGATCGCCAACCTAAAACTTTGTTGCAAGTGGTAGACATCTTGCCGTTTGTATTGGGAAAAGAGGTCATCCGCCCGATCGAAGTCATAGAGCCTAACAGTACATACAGGGATACATACTATATAGAAGTTCCGCAGCGCGGTATCTATCGCTGGCAAGAGGTGCACTTGAGAACCGCTGCGCCTTTAGGGTTGTTTTGGTGCCGCCGCAGCCGTCCGGCGAAAGCGGTGGCGGTTGTCTACCCGCAGGTTTTGCCGTTGAGCGCTTGCCCTTTGATCGATCGCATCGGTCAAGAAGATAGCCCGCAATTGTACAATCGCAGTCGATCGCAAACTGCTACCGAAGGCCTCACCCGCAACCTCAGACCTTACCGCCACGGAGACCCCACCCGCCTGATTCACTGGCGCACCAGCGCCCGCTACGGAGAACTGCGCGTGAGAGAGTTAGAAGTTGCCGCCGGCGGTCAAGACATTATTATTGCTCTCGACAGCGGCGCTTTGTGGGAAGCAAAGGAATTTGAACGAGCCGTGACAGTAGCAGCTTCTCTTTACTTCTATGCTAGCAAGCGCCTGTTAAACGTCAAACTTTGGACGGCCGGAACCGGACTCGTCTCGGGGAACCGGGTAGTTTTGGAAACTTTAGCCGCGGTTAATTCTGGGGAAGAGGCGATCGAGAATCGATCGAAACAGTCGATAATTTGGCTGACTCAAAACGCTACGAGTTTAAGCACTCTTTCCCAAGGCAGCCGCTGGGTGCTATGGCCGAGCGCCACTGCTGAAACAGGCGAAAAAACATTAGTAAAACACGATTTACCAGGGTTAGAAATTCGCTCCGATCGACCGTTAGAACTTCAGTTACAAGCAAGCATCTCCTAGACTTTTAGACGTTAGGATCGCCCTGAAGGAAGATCGGAGCCACTTCAGTCAGAATGGGAGTGTTCTTATCGTTTAGCTAAAGAAATATGAAAGATGAACTGGATGACAAAGAGAGAAAATTTTCTCCCGGCGATCGATCAAACGCTATTTTTGGGCGAACAGAACTATATTTATTACTGCTGTTGTTCGTCGGTGGGATTACGATAGACTACTGGTTTAGGCATCACCCACAACAGCTTTGGCGATCGCCCACCGAGCAGCCTGCGGGTCTCAATCCACCATCCCCCAAACCGCTGCTTTAAGCGGGATCGTCAACGTCTGCACTTTCCCCAAAGGCAAAATGATACGCATCGGAAAACTTATCTGGAGTCGCTTTTCGCATCTACTGTTGCGTCCCAAGCGATTAGCGATTTTTGAAGCCTGCCTGATTGGGCTAGTGTCAGGACTGGCTGCGCTGCTGTTGGCACAAGGAGTAGGTTGGCTCGGCGGCTGGCGGCAACAGGCAACGCATTTCATCCCGGCCTATATTGCACTGCCCTCGATCGGGGCCCTAGGCGGATTCTTGTCTGGATTCATAGTCGATCGCCTCGCTCCGGCCGCCAGCGGGAGCGGCATGAGCGAAGTCAAGGCGGTACTCGCCAACGTTCCGATGCCTTTGAATTTACGAATTGCCCTCGTGAAGTTGGTCAGCGCCACCCTCATACTCGCTGCCGGCATACCCCTCGGACGAGAAGGCCCCACGGTACAGATTGGGGCAGCGTTAGCGAGTCAACTGAGTCGATGGTTCCCAACTTCACCCGATCATCGCCGTCAGATCCTCGCAGCCGGAGCCGGAGCGGGACTTGCAGCCGCGTTTAACGCGCCGATCGCAGGTGTTTTATTTGTGGTCGAAGAACTGTTGCAAGACGTGTCTGGAATCACCTTGGGAACCGCGATCCTAGCTTCGTTCATCGGGTCAGTTGTCGCTCGGATCAGTGGTTCGCACAATCTCGATTTAGACCTGCATCTTGTTGTCTTTAATACCAGCTTTTCTGCTTCTGAGATTCCTTTTTACCTGCTGCTGGGAATCATAGCAGGCGGACTTGGCGTGCTGTTCAATCGCTCAATCCTGACAAGTTTGACGTTGTACCGCCGCTTTTTCCATGTCAGCTTACCCTGGCGAATCGGATTTGCTGGGCTGATTACGGGAATTGCATTCGCTGCTTTACCAGATATATTTCGAGACAATGCCGGACTCAAAGAACTGCTATTAACCGGCAATGCAGACTGGAAACTCGTGGCGATCGTCTTTTGCATCCAGTTTTTTCTGATCGTCGTCACCTACGGTTCTGGCGCACCGGGCGGGTTGCTGATTCCCAGCATGGTACTCGGTGCAGCGTTAGGATACCTCGTAGGAGTCGGAGAACATCAAGTTTTGGGTTTAAGTCTGGCAACCACCTATGCACGGGTGGGGATGGCGGCATTTTTCTGTGCGGTTGCTCGCACTCCGATTACTGCGGTAATCCTAGTGTTTGAGATGACGACTGACTTTAATTTAGTGTTGCCGCTGATGATCGCATCTGTGACTTCTTATCTGATTGCAGAATTGCTTGATGAGGGTTCGCTTTACGATCGCTTGCTGGCCTTTAAAGGCATTCACCTGACGAAAGAAACGAGCGCTCAAGATCCTTGGACAGATTTAACTGCATTGAATGTGATGCAGCCGAAAGTAGAAACGCTTTCTAGTCGGATTCGTCTGGAAGAAGCGTTACAGGCGTTTTCCCTGTCTTCCCACCGCACGTTTCCGGTGGTAGAAAGCGGCAAGCTTGTCGGCATTGTAACTCAAAAGGATATTGCCAACTTTTCTGCACGAGGATTGAATGGTGAGAATCTTGTCAGCGAGCTGATGACACCAGAGCCGGTTCGCATTAACCCAGAAGATACGCTTGCCTATGTGCTGCATTTGCTCGATCGACACAATCTCCATAGCTTACCAGTCGTAGAAGGACGGCGATTGGTCGGTATTATTACCCGCAGCGATATTATTCGCGTTGAAGCAGCTTATCTCAACAACGAAAGTCTCGCTCAACCAAAGCTAGAACGATCTCGGATCGTTCACCAAACCAAATCGCCAGAAACTGGACAAGGGCGCATCCTCGTGCCGTTGAGCAATCCAAAAACCTCCCTGACGCTGTTAGAAATGGCAGTGGCAATTGCCCGCGATCGCAACTATGAAATTGAATGTTTGCAGGTGATTGTTGTGCCGAGACATCAGGTGCTTGCAGAAACTCCAGTAAAAACGGCGGAGGGTCAAAAGTTACTAAAGCAGGCAATCCGTCTGTGTCAAGCGTGGCAAGTTCCGATCCATACCCAGATTTTAGTGGCGCATGATTTGTCAAGTGCCATTCTCGAAACGATCGAAGAGCGACATATCGATCTCGTCTTCATGGGGTGGAAAGGTAGCACTAAAACACCGGGGCAGGTTTTTAGTCGAGTTGTCGATACTATGATTCGACTGGCTGTTTGTGAAGTGGTGTTGGTGAAGTTAACCGATCGAGCAATTTTTGAGCGGTGGTTAGTACCAATGGCAGGCGGCCCCAATGCCCATCAAGCAGTTCGGTTGCTACCTGGATTGATTTCTCTGACCAAAACTGCACAAGTCCGATTATTTCATGTGTACGATTCTTCTAAGGAGCGCCAAGCCAATCGTGTTGACTTTGAACCAACCGAAGAAATCTTGAAAGCTGCCGCTGAGTTTCTCAAGCCCCAAGTGAATGCCTCTATCTTAACGACTTCTGTATGTGCTGATTCTGTGTCGGCTGCAGTATTGAGTTATGCCAAGCAGGATGGGAGCGATGTGATTATTTTGGGTGCGAGTCGAGAGGGATTGTTGCAACAGATGAAACAGGGAAATATTCCAGCCCTGATTTCTCGTCAAAGCAACTGCAATGTAATTTTGGTGAGAGCGTCTTGAAGCAAGAAAATGAACCACAAAAGATATAGTTTCCGGTCGATTAACCGCAGTAAATAAGGTTCGTGCGGACGACTGTCCGCTCTTATTACGGACGGTCGTCCGCACTACGAAACGTTTTTGTTATAGTAATCTAGCTGACAGAATAGGAATCCTAGAGCGATCGCTAATCCGGTGATTTTTTTTGATATTGAAAAATTTTTAATAGAAACGATCGCATTTTTTGAGAGAGCATCTGAGTTTTGTTTTTGTAGCGCTGTCGCGCGATCGCCTAGTAAAGGCTCGCATTTCCACAAAAAAAATATTTTTACAAAGCCGCAGATGCTCGCCGGTTAATCTGTCGTTTCCGGGAGAATGTCCACGACATACTCCGGTACATACTCGGGAATATCTTGGGGCAAATTCTGGGGCAAATTCTGGGGCAAATTCTCCCGTGGCTGTTCGAGGCGGACTCGCCGGATCGGGAGATTTGCAATCAATGCTGTCGCCCGCTGATCGCTTGCTAGCGCAAACTCCGACTCAGTAGTATCGATTTCCACATAGCGAGACACCACCTCTAGAATTTCTCGGCGCATCGATTCAACCATTTCGGGGCTGAGCTCTGAGCGATCGTGGGCTAAAACCAGTTTCAGGCGACGTTTTACATCGTCGCGGCTGTTGTCAGGGGTGCGCGGGAAAAGTCGTTCGAGAAGTGTGTATAGCATGGGTATAGCGGATTTATCAAGGGTTGGGCATAGAACAAGTCAGTCGATTTTAGATTTTAGATACTTCGGCTTCGCTCAATACAAGTTTGAGATTTTAGATTGGGGAATGACTTATTCCCATCTGGGTTGGAGTAGGGGGTAGCAGTTTAATGCTTTTGGGGAACCGGTATCACTTGGGAAAACTTTCAAGTAATTTTTGTGGTGCGGTGGTTGCTGTTTGAGGTCGATCGCCAATATTGCAGCACATCACATAATTTTAGTATTGAAGAACTTGCGGAGGCGAGTAAAAAAGTTTTCGGGACGGGAATTGAGATCGAGAAAGTCAACTTTTTCGCCTTCTAAGCGCCGGGCAATATTGTCGAAGGCCGTTCCAGCTAAAGAGGCCGTTTCCGACAATACTAATGGTTCGCCTCGGTTCGTAGAAACAATGACGCGCTCATCGTCGGGAACAACGCCTAACAGCGGAATGGCGAGGATTTCCCGCACGTCTTGCACCGACATCATATCATTTGCCAGCACCATTGCAGGCCTGATCCGGTTGACGATCAGCCTAATTTTTTTGACATTGTTGGCTTCTAGCAGCCCGATGACTCGATCGGCATCCCGGACAGCAGCGATTTCTGGAGTGGTGACAATGATGCCTTCTTGCGCCGGGGCGATCGCGTTTTGAAAGCCCTGTTCAATTCCAGCCGGAGAGTCAATCAAAATATAGTCGTATTTTGCTCCCAACATCCCCACAAGCTGCTTCATTTGATCGGCGCTGATGGCATCCTTCATCCGAGTTTGGGCAGCCGGCAACAGCACCAAACGCGGCTGCCGCTTATCTTTCACCAAAGCTTGCTCTAACCGGCACTCTCCGGCGAGAACTTCTAAGGCCGTGTAAACAATGCGGTTTTCTAAGCCCAGCAGCAAGTCTAAATTTCTGAGACCGAAATCGGCATCAATGACGGCAACATTGCGCCCCCGCTTAGCTAAAGCCATGCCGAGATTGGCTGTGGATGTGGTTTTTCCCACTCCGCCTTTCCCTGATGTAACAACAATAATGCGAGCCATAAGCGATTTTAGATTTATTAGTCAGTTGTCAGTTGTCAGTTGTCAGTTGTTAGTTGTCAGTTGTCAGTTGTTAGTTGTCAGTTGTCAGTTGTTAGTTGTCAGTTGTTAGTTGTCAGTTGTTAGTTGTCAGTTGTTAGTTGTCAGTTGTCAGTTGTTAGTTGTTAGTTGTTAGTTGTTAGTTGTTAGTTGTTAGTTATTATTGGCAACGGTCTTATTTTTGGTTGCTAATTAGCTGGTTTTTTGGATGTTTTTCCGGGAGTTTATTATTGATTGAATTAGGGAGTAGTTCAGTTTTGTGATGGTAGTGAACATCAATAGTTTGCACTACTATCACAAAAAAATGCTTTTGCCAAGCCGGAAATACTCCCTTGAATCAACTCAAAGCTCAAAACTAATAACTCTCCTTGTTCCACCAATTCTCTCTGAATTTACCCTGAAATTTTAAATCTTCCTTTAGTGACTGATTTAGCCAAGGCCAAATTTATCAAGCGCCGAATTCCAGAGAAATAGTACGATCGATCGCCAATAACCAATAACCAATAACCAATAACCAATAACCAATAACCAATAACCAATAACCAATAACTAATCACCCCCAGTTAACTGCGATTTGTCAAAATCCGAGGCTCTACCGATCCGAATCCCTTGAGGCGTCACATAGGCGACTTCCGGGAAAAACTGAGCGGGTGAGGTTTCAGGGCCTCTGGCCACATACTTAGCAATCCTAATCACCATCGGTTCCATCTGCAAGGTCATAATCACGCTTTTGGTATTGCCGCCCGCACCGGCGTGCACTACGCCCCGCAAACGCCCCCAAACTAGGATATCCCCTCCGGCGATGACTGAGCCACCGGGATTTACATCTCCCAAAAGTACGATCGTCCCTGGATGGCGAATTTCTACGCCCGATCGCACTGTCATCTGCAAATATAAAGGTTCCGCCAGCGATTGCGGTTTTTCGGCCACCGTTTGACTCAGAGAAGAAACCGGAGGCTGCTGTTCTACACAATAGCCTGCAGTAGCTGCAGCAACGGCGGTTTGGCGGCGGCTGGTGTAGACTCGTTTGAGTTGCAGTTCCACTTCCGATAGGGCATCGGCGATTTCTTGCAGTTGGCGGATATCTAAAAGTCGATCGCTCCCCATCAATTTTACTTCTGCATTTGGCTGCCAAAAGCGTTCTCCTGCATTCAGCCTAACTTTTAGCTGCTGGCAAAGTTCAGTCCAAGTCGAAGCCGCACCAGTTGCGGCCTCGGTGTTGGTTTCTGGGGGAAGCAGCAACAATAGCTGTCCGTCTTCAGTCTTGAGTCGGACTTGCAAATCTAAGCTGATTTCGGGTGTTGATTGAGCAGCAGCAGCGGCTCCGGCAGAGGCATCGGGTATCATGAAACAGTTCGATCTCGGGTAGGGACAGGTTAACATCAATATTAGCTTGAGTCGTCTTTTGCCTCAGCCTTTGGGGGGAAAAGTCTGGTTTTTTTATTTTTAACGGCAGCTATGGCAATTATATTTTGTTTGCGAACAATTTTTTTTGCTCGATCGCAGAGAGTACAGGTATAGATAGGACTTACGCACCAGTGGCGAAAAACCGGGTTTTTTTGCAAAAATACTGCATTTAGACCTTTAATACCAATTCCGGTTGCACTCCTCATGATTTTAACTGTCAACAGTCAACGCCTGAATTTACTATTGCGATGAAAAGAGGATTTGATATAATTTAGATAAAAACCCGGTTAGGATTGTGTACTTCATAAACCTAGAATAGGTTGTAATATTACTTTTGCTCTCGCAACACATAGCCAACTCCCCGAACAGTATGCAGCAAGCGTTTTGAGTTACTTGCTTCTAACTTAATCCGTAACGCCCGAATATACACTTCAATAATATTTGACTCGCCCATAAAATCGTAACCCCAGACTTTTTCTAAAATCCGATCGCGCGTAATGACTTGACGGGGATTTCGCAGCAAAAATTCTAACAAATCAAACTCTTTAGCCGTGAGTTCAATTAGTTTATTTGCTCGATAAACTTCGCGGGTTAAACAATTTAAGATTAGGTCTTCAAATTCTAAGCTATCTGGGTCATTTGGTTGGAGGCGACGCAGACGCGCTTTTACCCTCGCTAGAAGTTCTTCGATACTGAAAGGTTTAGTCACATAATCATCAGCGCCAGCATTTAATCCGGTTACGCGATCGGGTACTTCATCTTTTGCTGTTAACATAATTATTGGTACTTGCACGCCAGTCGATCGCAACCTCAAACAAATATCCAATCCAGAGATACCCGGAAGCATCCAATCTAAAATCAATAAATCCAGTTGGGCCGTGCGGGCGATCGTCAATCCATCCAATCCATTGGGGGCGACGGTGACGTGATAGCCTTCTAGAGTAAGTTCCGATTCGATGAACTTCGCTAGTTTAGGGTCATCTTCAACCAGGAGAATGCGATCGCTCATAGTTGCGGATTCCAGACAGGTAAGGTGATAGTAAAAATACTACCTTCTCCCGGTTTCGATCGCAGCGCGATACGTCCTTCCATACCTTCGATCAGGCTTTTGGCGATCGCCAATCCCAACCCAGTACCGTCTCTAGAGCGCGTCACCGACTCATCCACCCGGTAAAACCGCTCAAAAATCCGGTTTTGATGGGAGAGAGAAATGCCAATTCCGCGATCGACCACATGAATCATCACCTGCTCTTCCCTCTTTTCTAAGACTAACTCCACAGGTTGTTCGGAATCAGAATACTTAATTGCATTATCGACTAAATTAATTAAAACTTGTTGTAAACGAGCTTGATCCGCACAGGCGACAACATCCTCATCATTGGAAACCAAAATAATTTTTCGATTGCTAACTTTTTGACTCATTTCAGCCACCTCAGCCACCAGAGTATTCAGGATCACCGGATGCGATCGAAAGTGCAAATTGCCACTATCAGCCCGTGCCAAATCGAGCAAATCTTCTAACATCCGAATCGTGCGTTCAGTTTCACCAACCGCTGTTTCCAGTGCTTGCTGCTGGTAGTCACTTAAATTAGTGCTGCGCCGGAGCAAACTTTGTAAATAACCGAGAACAACCGTCAGGGGAGTGCGTAATTCGTGGGAAACGTTGCCGACAAATTGGCGTTGTTGCTCCCAGGAACCAGACAATCGAAACAACATCTCATTAAAAGTTTGTGCAAGTCCTAAAATTTCATCTGGAGCCTCATCCAGTTGGAGTTTTGCCCCCTGCAAATTATCAGCAGACAAAGTGCTAGCCACTTGACTCATGTGTTCCAAGGGGCCCAGAGCATGACGAATTCGATTGGCGATCGCCAACATTAACACCAAAATTACCACAATACTGACAACAATTAAACTCCGAATCCCATCATTTAATTGACGTTGCTCGTCAGTGATATCTTGAGAAAAATATACCGTACCCAGCAACTGGTTTTTGATTCTCAGAGTCGTGCTACAGATCACCATGTAGCGATCTTCCACCCGCACAAAAGTCGGCTCAGCGGGTACTTCCGTCAACGAAAGCATCTTCCTAATCTTAGAAGATTGCAGATCCATATCAGGTGAATTTACCAACAGCATCCCGTCATTTCGCTTCACCCACACCATGATTCCTCCTGTAGAAGCTTTATGAACGCTGCGGGTTAAACCAATTTCTAGGGAACCCATTTCACTATAAAGTTCAACCTGTTCGGGAAAACGCATTCCAATATATTCCAGCGTTTGTTTGTGGGCACCGACCAGATTTTGCGACCTTTGCCAGCCAGACCAAAATGCCACGCTGCCAAGTCCTAAAATCGAGAGTAACAGCAATTCCAGCGTCAGGCGAAACTGAAGCGAAGAAGTAGAAATTCGCTTACCAGTAAAATGATTAATAGCAGCTCTAAATTTGGTTATATGCTTCATTCAATTTACCAATTCCCAATTCCTAATTCCCAATTTCCACTTTCCAATCAGAATGCTCGCTTAAAAATTTTCTGCAGTGCCTTGAATTTGGTTAAACTCAAAGCGTCGATCGTAATCTGTTTCACCATAAATATTAAAACTAATTGTTGGTTCATCTCCGATCGCCTCCACATGATGAATTGCATCGGGCATAAAGCACAAAATGTCACCAGATGCAAGCAAAATATCGCCCGCTGTTTTGATTTTATTGGGAAATTTAGCATTTGGCGATCGCTGCCAAAAAGTATTTTTTTCCTGTCCGCTAAGTAGCGCCACCAGCCCCCAACTAGCATGATTGTGAATCGGAGAAACAGCCCCCGGAGCCCAAGCCACCAACTGCACAGTCAGAGGAAAAAATGGTTCATCATAAAGTGTTTGTACTGCCCATCCTGTCTCAGCGTCAGGCTCTAAAAGAGCAATTTGAAGCCAGGAAGAACTATCTAATAATTTGCGTACAAGGGGACAAATTGCCTGGAGCCGTAAATAATCGTCACTAATTTGTTCTAATACATCTTCCAAGTCAGTTAAAAAGCGGTAAAGTCGGTAGGGATGGGTCAAATTGTGTGTTTGACTGATAGCCTCACCAACCCGGTACTGTCCATCATCAGTCACTAACAAGTCTTTTCCTGTCATAATTTCTCAACTCGCGATTAAATGACTGAACTACTAAAAGATAGTCAGGCTTAATCTCCAGTCTATAAGATATTCCTGGTAACTAGATGATGGGTTCCTAATTCCCAGATGAATTTTTGCTGAAGAAACTGAGATAGAAAACATTCAGAGTTTTATCTCCCATCCATCTCTTCCTCATCTAGCACTCATTTTCTTGAGTGTTAATGTAAATAACCTCAAGTCTTGAGGACAACACCATTAGGACTGACGCACGGGTGGCCAGAAACCGGGTTTTTTACCAATAATCCTTCACTGTCACCCACAAATCAAGTAAAAACCCGGTTTCTTTGATCGGAAGTGCGTCGGGGACAACAAAAAGCCAGCCGATTTGCCACAGAGTAAGAATTCTCAAGCTAATCTCTGGCATGGAACTGTTAACAATTTATCGGAAAATTAAACACATGAAAGTAAAATACTTTACCACGATCGCCATTGCCACTATTCTGGGTTTGGCAACAGCTAATGTTAGCTACGCCAACTTCAAGGCTGCCACAAGCTCAAACTCTACAACCGTTTCATTCAAGATTGCAGAATCAAATCCTTGTGCGGGTAAAGCCAATCCTTGCGCGGGTAAAGCCAATGCTTGCGCTGGTAAAGCCAATCCTTGCGCGGGTAAAGCCAATCCTTGCGCGGGTAAAGCCAATCCTTGCGCGGGTAAAGCCAATCCTTGTGCTGGTAAAGCCAATCCTTGCGCTGGTAAAGCCAATCCTTGCGCTGGTAAAAACAGCACAACAACCGTTCATCCTAAGTATTACACCGAAAATGGTATGGCTCTTGACGGTCAGGATGTCGTAGCCTATTTTACCCAAAGCAAATTAGTGATGGGAGTTAGCCAATTCAAACATAATTGGGGTGGCACAACTTGGATGTTTGCTAGTGCAGCAAACCGCGATATGTTTGCTAAAAATCCTGAAAAATATGCTCCTGAATACGGTGGATATTGCGCTCAGGCTGCCAGTGAAGGAAATCTTGTTGCTACCCAACCTGATGCCTGGAAAATTGTTAATGGGAAGCTTTATCTCAACTACGACAAGAAAGTACAAGCACAGTGGATGAGTGATATCCCCGGTCATATTGCTTTAGCAAATAAAAATTGGCCTGCTATTCTGAATAACAAAGAATTGTTCCGTTAAGATCGAATCTGACATCTTCTGTGGCAAAAACCGGGTTTCTGACCGCAAATTTAGCATCACAACCTATATCTCTCGTTCAGAAACCCGGTTTTTAAGAGCTTCCACACGAATGGTGCAACATCTGAGATCGAATAGGACTCAGGCAATTCGATCTATTGTGGTACAGGCCGGGCAGGCGGGACGGGCACCGCGCCAATTTATAAATTTTGCTCAAAAAAAATATGATTTTATGGCTTAATTATTTGAGCTTTCATCGTCGAGACAGTGCTGGCAGAAACCGGATACCAAGCCACCACAGTCATGTTATGTTCGGTTCGGTTATTTTAGCGGGGGGACTGGTGGTGGCTTGGTTTTCCGGTAACGGCACTTTCGATCGTCTCTTTGCTCAACTGCAAGCAATAATGAAAAGGCGCTGTATTATATGGAACTGAAAGATTTTCTGGCTTTGCTGCATCCGATTTTAGCTGTAGCGATCGTTTTTCCGATGCTTGGTATTGTGCTGAATATGGCTTGGCAAACCATGCAGCGCCGCAAGCAAGTTGCATCCGGGGATAAGAGCAAAATTCCTCCAGTAGTCGGTCAAGAACACGTAAAAGCAGGTAGAATTCTGTCTGGTTCGGTGGTAGGAGTGACTTTGTTGGGTTTAGGCTACGCGATTTTTGAGCATATTTTGACCGAACAAATTTGGAGCAAAAACTCGTTTCAGGTCGTTTTCATTGTGCTGATGTTTGTTGCGACTGTGGCTTCTTTGGTGATGCTGTACCGAGCTGAGCCGGCTTTGTGGCGCGGTATATTTGCTACTTTGACTGGTGCTGGTTTGGTGATTCTTGGCACTCAAGACGGCGTTTATCGGCGGACTAATGAATGGTATTGGTCTCACTACTACATTGGGATCACTGCGGCGCTGCTGATGGTGTTTTCGCTGGCGATTGTTCAAGATATTTACAAAGATCGATCGAATCGGTGGCGCACTGTCCATGTCATCTTGAATTCGATCGCTGTGCTGCTGTTTCTGGGACAGGGAATGACGGGAACTAGGGATTTGTTGGAAATTCCTCTAAGCTGGCAAAAACCGTATATTTATAGCTGTGATTTCGCCAATAAGACTTGCCCGAAACCGTAAGCAGGAGTATCTGTGTTTTGTAAAAAGGATTTTTTGGGCTGGGCGATGCTAGAAATACACAACACAGATGCTCGCCGTCGCATTACTGTCATTTTTGGGTTTCCGACTTCACAAGCCTTATCCAGAGAGGTTTAGAGCCACTTTAGCTGCTAGAAAATGTTTGAGTCCGGTTAAAAACTGCTGAATAAAATAACTGCAAAAACTATTGACATTTGCCACAATCTATGATTGTGCTAGCCACTGCGGTATTTGTCAAAAAAATATATTTACAAATGTTAAGTTTTACTTAAATTTAGTATTATAATTGTCGTAACTTCCAACTAAGTATTTATTCTCACTATCATGATAGCGGATCAATTTCCTTGGCTGACCGCAATTGTCATCCTACCCCTCATAGCTGCCGCCGGCATCCCTTTTTTGCCGGATACAGACGGCAAAACAGTCCGCTGGTATGCTCTGAGCGTTGGTATTGCAGACTTTGTATTAATGTGCTGGGTGTTTTGGACTCACTACGATCCGAGCATCTCTACTTTTCAAATCGTCGAGAAATATTCCTGGATACCTTCTTTAGGGATCAACTGGTCTGTTTCGGTTGACGGGCTGTCGGTTCCGCTGGTGTTGTTGGCGGGATTGGTGACGACGCTATCTATTTTTGCTGCGTGGGAGGTCGATCGCAAGCCGCGATTGTTCTACTTCCTAATGTTGGTGATGTATTCGGCACAAATCGGAGTATTCGTCGCCCAAGACATCATGCTGCTGTTCATTGTCTGGGAATTAGAACTAATTCCGGTGTACCTGCTAATCTCGATTTGGGGCGGACAAAACCGCCGCTACGCAGCTACCAAATTCTTGATTTACACCGCTGGGGCTTCCATCTTTATTTTGATAGCTGCCTTAGCAATGGGATTTTACGGCGGAGGAAACGTTACCTTCGACATGGTAGAACTCGGCTTGAAGGACTACCCGCTGGGTTTAGAAATCCTGCTTTATGGCGGATTGTTCATTGCCTTCGGCGTAAAACTGGCGATTTTCCCCTTTCATACATGGCTGCCTGATGCCCACGGCGAAGCATCTTCTCCGGTGTCGATGATTCTGGCCGGCGTGTTGCTGAAAATGGGCGGCTACGGACTGATCCGCCTGAATTTGGAACTTCTTCCGAAAGCACACATTTACTTTGCACCGATTATGGCGGTGCTGGGTGTTGTTAACATTATCTACGGCGCGCTGAATTCCTTCGGCCAAACGAACATGAAGCGCCGCCTTGCGAATTCGTCGATTTCTCACATGGGATTCGTGTTGTTGGGTATTGCTTCCTTCACGGATTTGGGAATCAACGGGGCGCTGTTGCAAATGATTTCCCACGGTTTGATCGCCTCAGTATTGTTTTTCCTAGCTGGCGTTACCTACGATCGCACCCATACAATGGTGATGGACGAGATGGGCGAGATTGGGAAAGTGATGCCGAAAGTTTTTGCCTTGTTTACCGCAGGCGCAATGGCTTCTTTAGCACTCCCCGGTATGAGCGGTTTTGCTAGCGAATTGTCAATCTTTGTAGGCGTTGCAACTAGCGATGTTTACGGCACTTATTTCCGCGCGGCGATCGTGTTTTTGGCGGCGGTGGGAGTGATTTTGACACCGATTTATTTGCTCTCGATGCTGAGACAGTTATTTTACAACTGTGGAACATTGGCGGCTTGTGACCTTGAGGATCTAGATTTGCGGAATCAGCGAGAGAATCTGGATGAAGCGGTTTGTTTCGGTAATAGTTGTATTTTGCCTGGTGATGCACAGTTTATTGATGCTAAACCTCGGGAAGTGGCGATCGCATTTTGCTTTTTGATACCGATTGTGGGAATTGGTTTTTATCCCAACATGGCGATGCAAGTTTACGATGCGACGACTGTGGCGGTAAACGCCGAAGTCCGCCAATCTTACAGCCTAATTGTTCAAGAAAATCCTCAGATTTATGCGAAGGGATTTTTGACACCCAAAATTGCACAGACTCCAACAGCGCCTGCTTTGGGCCAAATTACTAGCTCTGAATCTGCATCGGCTTTCGGTATTGTCAAATAATTTTATCGAATTCTGTTTTTGTTGAAAATTGGGCGATCGCTTTTTTTGAAAGGGCGATCGTTTTTTTGTAGAGGGAAGAAGGAAGAAGGAAGAAGGAATAAGGAATAAGGAAGCGTAGGGTGCGTCGCCCTCGAAAATTTATCACAAAAAATCGACAATTTCATAGCGACGCACCTTAGACTTCTTGCACTCATGCACTTTCCTATCAGGAAATGTATCTGCGTTTATCTGTGTTTATTTGCTTGACATCTGCGGTTAACCGGCTCTATCAAAGATTTACGCAAAAAGTCTCTTATAGCATTTATAAAAACTATAGCAATCCTAAATGATTTTCTGTAACTGCCGTCTCCCGGACACGGCATCTTGAGTGTCCCGGAGGATGGATTTTGGGAAAATCACATTTATGTTCGCCGCACGTGATAATGATTTAGGATTGCTATATTGCTACAAAACAATTTTTTCGATTGTTTTCTCAACTATCTTGTAAGGTGCGTCGCTGTCAGATTATCGACTTAATTTAGGGATTTTTTATGGCGACACACCCTACAAATAATATTGCAATATTTTTAATAATTGCTATAATTTACCACTCATCTACTTAGCGCTGAAATTCCCAAATAATCTGCGCTAGATTCTCCTTCGCATATCCCACCTCAAGCGTCGATTTATCCTCCAAACCCGAGACAACTTTCGTCAGGATATTTAGCGGTTCTTCAAAGCCTGTAGTTCTCAGAAACAACACTTGCAGCCGATTTTTAACTAATGCTAAAATTGAGCGACTGCGAGATTCTTCACCTGCTTTTTCTTGAGCAATGCTCTGGCTAAAATTGTGAGTTTTCAACAGCCGCATTCTTTCTGTTCCTTGCGTTTTAACTGTTTCCAAAACCTCCACCCGAATCTGCTCAACCAATCTTTCGCTGACGTATTTCACAATTAAAGGCTGAAGCCTAAAAACAGTTTCTCCGCCCTCACTGATTTTTTCAATTAGCAAGCGACGGCTGAGAGAATCGAGATTTTTTAGCAAATCGGAAAGCGAGGAATTGACTAACATTTTTTCTCTCAAAGTCGTCAGGGAAATCGGACTTTGTGCAATAGCTAGCCAGCAGACAATCTCTTGTTCTGAATTCGACATTCGATCGAATTGCTGCGCGAGTAAATTGCTGATGTGTTCTTCAATAAATAACGCCGTCGCTTCTAAGAATTTGACAACATTACCATCAAAGAAATCGTTAATTGTGGTAGCCACAATTTTTAAGGCTAACAAATTTACTCCGTAGCGAGCTAACAAAATTTCCCACTCTCGATCGCGAGCTGACAAGCCTTTTTCTTGAAAAATTTCTCGCGCTATTTCTGAAGAAATAGCGGGTTTGAAAGACCGCACTTTTTCTCCCGCCAGCAAAGCTAGTTCTGTAGGTTCTTCGGCACTAACTAGCACTAAACAGCTATGGTGATTGACTTGACCGAGGCGCACAATTAAATCTCGATAGCCTTCGCAGCCTTCGCGGTAGTGTCCCGCTAGTTCTTCGGGTCGGAGGACTGCTTCAAAATCATCTACAATTAGCAGACAGCGCTGTTTTCGCAAATGCTCGATTAAGCGCGAAATTTTGTCGTTGAGATCGATCTTTTTCGATGGAGCCGCTAACGGCACATCGGGCTTTTTTGGGTTATAAAAAAGTTGAATTAAGCTGTCTAGAAATTCGGATGGTGTTGGTGTCGATCGCAGCGATCGCCAAATCACAAAATCAAACTCATGCTGTATCTGTTTCGCCAACTGTACCGACAGAGTTGTTTTCCCGCTACCGGCCAAACCCAGCAGCGCTACCAAGCGACAATTATCCGATACGATCGACTGTTTTAGCGCAGTTAATTCTTCACTGCGTCCGTAAAAAACCGCAACATCCGGTGCTTGGCCCCAATCTTCTTGTCTGCGCCCGTTAGCGTTAGCGAGGCGATCCGAAGGAAAGCCCGCCCCAACGGAAGGCTCATCACCGGAGAGGATCGGCATTTTGAAAAAAGATCCTTTACCTCCGGGACTAAAATCGCTTGCTCCCTGCTCTGCGTGGTATGAAAACAGTAACTGATGTCTCAATTCTGACAATTTTCCTGGGCCCTTCCCCCCAATTTGAAACTTTTTGTAAACTTCGCCTAGTCTTTTGCGAACGGCGATGTCGCTAATGCCGAGCTTTTTGGCGATCGTAGCGGTAGATTGACCGTCAAGAGCCATAAACACGGTTTTTAACTCGGCATCTGTCACACCGAGCTGTTTGGCGATATTTTGCACAAAGTTTTGAGGAATCGGAGTAGTCAAGGTAGGAATCTCGCCTCTACTAAAAATCTATCTTCTATTATATTCTGTGAGTTCTCGCGGGCGAACAATTGCATCGTTTAAAGTTCAGTTTGCTTGTTTTTTTTTTCGGAAAATTTGAGATCTTTTTTCCCAAATTCTAGGTTTTGGTACCAGTTTAAAAAACCATGCAACTGCGGAAAACCTCCCAACCCTGATGCAATCAGTAATATTATGTCCGAGCGAACAACAGCAATAAAACAGGTTGGTAGTGAGGACTTCAGCTTTTAAATTGGATGAGGACGGAAGTCCTTACTACCAACCTGAACGTTATTTTTTTGCCGGACATAATATCATCTTTAGCAGCCCTCTATCAATCAAACACGCTCGCACTATCCCGGTATTCCTCAGCAGAAATCAGACGCCAACTTCCATCGCCCAAAAGTTCCAAAACCTGCTGGTGATATTTCAACAAACTCAAGCGGTGGCCGACACTCACAAACGTAGTTTTAGTTGCTTGCAACTGTTCGTATAAATGTTGCTCGTTCTTCAAATCCAAAGCACTTGTCGCCTCATCCAAAATAGCGTAGCGCGGTTCTGTCAGCAACAATCGGGCAAAAGCTAAACGCTGCTGTTCTCCCAGCGACAAAATCTCCGTCCAATCTAAATCCGCCTCAAAACCGCCCAATCTGTCGGGTAAATCTGCTAAGTTTACTGATGCCAAAACGCGGCGAAATTTTTCCTCATCAACCTCGCTGCTGGTGTTGGGATACAGAAGTTGCGATCGCAAACTGCCCAAAATCATATAAGGACGCTGCGGCAAAAACAACATTTCCCCAAGTTCCGGCCGCACCAAACGACCAGTTCCCGAGTCCCACAAACCCGCAATAGCCCGCACCAAAGAACTCTTTCCTGCGCCGCTTTGACCGACAATTAACAGTCCTTCTCCCGGCGACACCGCTACCGACAAATCCCTAATCAAAGTCTTTTGATGCTTGGGAGTATCTAAAGTAACGTGTTCCAGCGTCAACTGAGAATCAACTACTAAATCTATAGTTGTTTCTCCGGCACGAGATACCGCTTTTTCTGCTTCCAAAGTATCTGTAAATACAGTCAAACGATTGATACTAGCTGCAAAAGAACTCAGCGGTTCAATCTGAGTTACAACCACCGAAAAAGCGCCTAAAACTTGACTGAAAGCAAAACCTGCTTGCGTGATATCTCCAAACTGGATTGTATCGGTTTTGTCGGCAAAGTAAGCAGGTGCTAGAAACAAAGCCGGAATAATCACCACAGCATATCCGTATCCCGTTGTAAAATAATCCAGATTTCGCTGCCAGCCAATTAGTAAATTAAAATTGCGGAATACTTCCACGAACCGCTGTTTTATTTGTGTCGATTCCTGTTCTTCTCCCCGATAAAAAGCAATAGATTCAGCATTGTCGCGAATGTGAACCAGTCCGTAGCGGAAGTTAGCTTCTTTTTTAAGTTGGTTAAAATTAAGAGGTACTAATTTTTGCCCAAAAATCAGAGTGGCGACCGTCCCCAAGATAGCATAAACTATCAGGAATATCGAAAGTTGTTTGGAGATAGACCACAGAATACCTGTGAAAGATATAATGTCAACTATTGAGCCCAAGATTATCAGCAAAAATGACAAACTTGTTCTGGTAAATGATTTGATGTCTTCGGAAATTCGCTGGTCTGGATTGTCGATTTCTTTGTGAGAATTGATTTCATAATAAGCCCGATCGTGAAAATATTTATCGAGGAACTTATTTGTCATCCACTCTCGCCAGTAGAGACTTAATTTATCTTGGATGTAGCGGTAAATTACGACAATAGGAGTGCCGAGTGCAAAAACGCCTGCATAGACAAACAGATACTTCCAGTAATTGAGTTCGTCTTTTTTAGCTAGTGCTGTGTTAAAAAAGTTACCGACATAACTAATGATTACATTCAGCCCGCTAACTGACAGGGACAAAAATAGCAGCAAAGTCAATAAAGCCCAGGGCTGCCAGTGCGCTGTCAATCTGTTTTTGAAGCAGATAAAAGCAATGAAAGGAATTATTAGCATGAAAGCTACGATCGCAATTGCGGGCGAATTAATAATTCCTTTCAACAAAGTAACTAAGCCGGCCGCAATACTATTGACAAAATCTGGAAAAAGAGCAGCACCTCCGAGACATAAAGCGCTCACAGCCACAAACATCGCAGCAAAGAGAAATATCAACAGCAGTGCGACTAATCCTAAAAATCTTCTGCCGCCCCCAGGCTCTAAAGGATAAAAGTAAGGCTGAGCGATCGCCATAAATCGCTCCCACAACTGACGGTCAAATCGATTCATCTTTGCTTGTTACAAAACTACTTCGGCTGTTATAACATATCAAGTTTTATTACCGATGGCTGCAGTAATTTATTTGGGAGCCGATCGCAGAAATTAATCTTACCTACAGACGGATACTTGCTTGCCGGCTTAAATACTCGATCTAAAAAAATTGGATTTCATAGGATTTTCATTTTTTGTTTTGCGTTTTTCGATTGAGAATGACTTATAAAATAGCGGTTTAGCAGCTATCCTAGAGTTGCATTGGTTTTTTGAACTGCTATTAGTTCAAGCTGGCAGATTCACGGAGCTACAAGTCAATTCTCAATGGGCATCTCTAGAATCTCAAATCGATGGAATCAGAAGAAGTCGCGGTTTGGTCGATCGACTCCGACTCGGATTGAGTGCTGTAAAATCGCTGGCTAATCCCCAAAATCACTTGCTTCATCAGCCAATACAAAACCGTAATTACTACAAATGTTGCAGCCATTACTACAAACGGACGCTTACCAATCAAATCATTCATGACGGTGTTAACCAGCGCATCCGGGTTAGTCAGGATGTCCCAAGTGTTGAAGCGGATAAATCGCCCTAAATAAATGCCGATCGCCGAAAGTGCGTGAATAATCATCTCGGTGGCGAGGATAAATCTACCCCAACCCTGTTGCTTGAGATAGTAACCCAAATTCATCACCGACAGCACGTAAGCTCCAAACCCAGCCAGCATAAACGCCAGATACTGCGGAATTAAAGCCAGAGTCACAGTCCACACCGATCGATCCTCTTTAATCTGCTCAATCAGGTGAATGATATCAGTTAAAACGTAGGGTGCGTTGGGCAAAAATGCGATAAACCAGAAAAAACCGCCCCACCAGCGGAGAGAGCGAACTCCGCGCTGTCGCAGTACCCAGATATCTAAAGCCATCAGCACGATCGTAATGGCGATCGCCCCCAAAACGTAAGTTTTGCCCACATCTTGCACAATGTGCCTCAGATAGGCTAAAACATGGCGCGTGCTCGGCACAAATGTAGCGCCCAGGAGAGCCCACGTACCCCAAAGCAGCCAGCGCGATCGGGGTTTGCGGAACAGCCAAAAACTCAGCGCCAGCGGTAGTAAACCTAAAAACAAATTCCAAGACATCCAGCGGACATTGTGTCCCATTGCTTCGAGCGCTTCCAGGATTAATCCCATCATGTCAGTTTTTATCCATTTAAAGGTTGATGCAGCACCGCTTTTCTAGCAGCTTGGATCTATCTTAGGTTAACTTGTAGGGTGCGTCAGCTCGCGGCTCATCGCTCACAGCCTGAAAATTCAGCTATGAGCTGACGCACCCTACCAATCTAAAATCTAAAATCTAAAATCTAAAATCGACTAGGTTTTGGCGATCGGAATTTGTATCTTAAAAGTCGTTCCCCGTCCCATTTGGGAAATACACTCAATCTTACCCTTGTGCTTTTCTACCACAATCGAGTGCGCGATCGACATTCCCAGCCCCGTACCTTTCCCAACAGCCTTTGTTGTAAAAAACGGGTTACAAATGCGATCGACTATCTCATCGGGAATACCCGTACCGTTATCCGAAATTTCCACCATCACAGTGTTTTGAGGCGTTACACCAGTCCAAATAGCAATCCGGCCGGGATTTTTCTCTGCTTCAGAAACCGACAACTTGTGACAGCGTTCCTCAATCGCATCAATGCCATTAACAATAATATTCATAAACACTTGATTTAGTTGGCTAGCATAGCACTCCACCAGTGGCAGTTTGTCGAACTCCTTAATTACTTCAATGGCCGGACGGCTGTCGTGACTTTTCAAGCGGTGCTGCAAAATCAACAAAGTGCTATCAATTCCTGCATGAATATCCACAGGCTTCATTGCCGATTCGTCCAGCCGCGAGAAATTTCTGAGGGACAAAACAATTTGCCGGATGCGATCGGTTCCTACCTGCATCGAACCCACAAGTTTTCTTAAATCCTCGGCCATGAAGTCCAAATCAATCTCTTGAATGCGATCGACAATCTTTGCATTAGGTTCTGGATACTCGTCTTCGTAAAGATTCACCAGATCGAGCAACTGTTTTGTATACTGGTTGAGATAATCAATGTTAGCGTGAATGAAATTCACCGGATTATTAATTTCGTGAGCGATGCCGGCAACCAACTGCCCCAAAGAAGACATTTTTTCAGTTTGAATAAGCTGAGATTGAGTAGAGCGCAATGACTGCAGCGCTGACTCCAACTCTCCGGCTCTTTCTCTTTCTCGCGCTTCGCTTTGTCGCAGTGCTTCCTCTGCTTGTTTGCGAGTCGTAATATCCAGGCAAAATCCAATTATTACCTTACCCCGACCGTCAGCATTCCTGCTAAAAATAGTATCCCGACTGTGCAGCCACAAAAATTGACCGTCTGCTGCCCGCATCCGGTACTCAATTTCCCTAATTTCGCCATCTTCAACTTCTACAAGGCTCGCGTGATGTTTCACGATTCTCAACAAATCTTCGGGGTGTATTAACTGAGGCATCATTGACGACTCCATCGCTACAATGTCGTCAGAGGTATAGCCCAAAAGCGCGAGTAGTGAATTATTAGTGTAGATATTTCGCTGTTCTTCCAAGTCGTAGAGATACAAAATACCGGGAGTAGCATCGGCTACTTTTTGAATGAACTGCTGGCTCTCTTGCAAAGCTAACTCAGCTTGTTTGCGATCCGTCACATCAATGCCAATGCCGTCCCAAAGAAGATCGCCATTTTCTTTAGCTTCAGGACGCGCAATTACCTGAAACCAGCGAATTTTCCCAGAAGGCAACACCAGCCGTCCTACCCACTGCCAAGGTTGCAAAGTTTGCGCTGAAGTAGTAATACATTCCTCATAACTTTTGGAGTCGTCTGGATGAATCAAATCTATTAGTAAATCCGCATTTTTTAAAATAGCTTCGGGTTCTAATTCAAACATTTCTCTGGCCGCAGGACTGATGTAAGGGAAACTGACATATCCATCTGCACTCACCAAACATTGATAAATAGTTCCCGGCAAATTAGCCGACAGCTTTTGGAATTTTGCCTCGCTCAAACGCAGTGCTTCCTCTGCTTCTTTGCGCTCCGTAATGTCAGTAATTGAACCAACTATGCGGATTGCTTTTTTATTTTCGCCCCACAAAGCTTGTCCCCGACAGAGTATCCATTTGTAGGAGACGTTGTAGCACCACAAGCGGTATTCGATGATGTAATGGGGTGTTCTTTTGTCTAAATGGTCTTGGAAAGCCTGCATTACTAAGTCTAAATCGTCGGGATGCGTGATCCTTTTCCATTCGTCAAAGTAATCGAGATTGGGGCTGTCTTCATATCCGGTGATTTCCTTAAAGCGATCGGATATGAAGATTTCT
The DNA here is from genome assembly GCF_963890365.1 of Tychonema sp. LEGE 07196. NCBI lineage: Bacteria > Bacillati > Cyanobacteriota > Cyanophyceae > Oscillatoriales > Microcoleaceae > Tychonema > Tychonema sp. LEGE 07196. The sequence continues at coordinate 23,261 of NZ_CAWPRX010000013.1, forward strand.
CCTGTCTGTAAGTCCCAATCCCAAATACCGTCATTATTGCCTTTGAGCGCTAACTGCCAGCGTTCTTCTGTTTGGAGCAATTGAGCTGTTCTTCGTTCGACTCTATTTTCTAGTTCTTGATTGAGCTTTTTGAGACTTTCTTCTGCTTGTTTGCGCTCGATCGCAATTCCTGCTAAATGCCTGACAGTTTCGATCGATTGCAGATCGAAATTTTGGGGAACGCGCGGTTGGGCACAATACATGGCGAAAGTGCCTAAAACTTGACCTGTAGACGAAAAAATCGGACTAGACCAACAAGCTTTCAGTCCAAAAGTCAAGGCTAAATCTCGATAATTGTCCCACAAAGGATCGGTAGTAATATCTGTAACAATCACTTGTTCGCGGCGGTAGACAGCAGTACCGCAGGAACCGACATTCGGGCCGATGGCTGCACCATGAACAGCAGCGTTGTACCTTTCCGGCAAACTCGGCGCGGCTCCGTGCAGAAAATGTTGACCGTCTTCATCTAACAGTAAAACCGAACCCATGACATCTCTCGATTGCTGTTCGACAATTTCAATTAAAGTATTTAAAGTATCGCCGAGAGGAGCGCCCTGAGTAATCATTTCTAAAATTTGTTTTTGACCGTTCAACCAATTTTCAGACTGCTTGCGCTGCGTAATGTCACGGGCTACTAAGAGCACCGTATTTTCTGTCATTGGCGAAATGTTAGCGAAAAACCACCTTTGTTCGCTACCAATTTGCAGGTTATATTCTAAACTACTGACTTGATTAGTAGCGAGGGCGAGGCGAATTGACTCCAGAAACTTTTCTGCTATTTCTGGCTCAAATATATCGCGGGTTTTTTGTCCGACAAGTTCGGCCCGTGGCTTGTACAAAAGTTCAGGACTGGTGGGGGCAATTTTTAGGAAGCGTCCTTCAACATCGAGTACAAAAATTACGTCGTTCATGGCAGCAAACAAAGCTAGCAATTCTGATTCAGAAGCTTGCAGGGCGATTTCAGCTTTTTTGCGATCGCTAATATCTGTACCCACCGACAGAATCCCGATCGCTCGTCCTCCGTCATCGAGCAAAGGTTGGTTTCTCCAGGCTACCCAGACTTTTTCGCCATTGCGGCGGATGTTTTGATTTTCGTGTTTAAAGTATTTGTCCGGTTCTGTCGCACAGTCTCGAATTATTACGGCTAAATGATTTTCTGACAAATCGGCCGAATCTACAATTGTGCCGATCGCACTTTTGCCAATTATTTCTGATTCTAAATACCCGAAAAAAGTTTCCGCAAACTCATTAAAAAAAGTAATCTTACCTTCGCTGTCTAACTGCACAATAATGCTGTTAGCATTCTCCACCAATTGCCGGTACTTAGCTTCGTTCGCGCGCAATTTCGCTGGCCCGTAGACCCAACTAAAGGCCACCGCCCCGCAGAAAACAGCCAGCAAGCAGCCACCAAACAGCAACCACCCCCGCAACGGCGAATTCTTTGGCCATCCTCCCGCCGGAATTGCGGCCAACTGCCAGGAACCGTTGGGCATGGTCACTTGCAGAACCACGGGATTGTTCTGAAAAATCGACTTGTTGCCAAAAAATACGTCCCCGGACTTTCCTCTCCCGTCTTTGCCCCGCACAGCGTATTGCAGGTTGGCTGAGGAATCATTGAGTCCGGCTTCCTCGATAAGGGAGTTTTTATCGAGGATCACGCCGATCAACCCCCAGTAAACTCCTGTTTCGGGCTCTGCGCCGGAGGGTGTGAGAAAAATGGGTGTTCTGCTGACGAAGGCCAGACCTCCCTCCAATAATTTCACGGGCCCGGCAACCAAAGTTTTTCTGGTTTCGATCGCATCTTGAACCATTTGTCGCTGTTCGGATACCGCCATCAAGTCAAGCCCGATCGCCTTTTTATTTCCCTCCGGCGGATAAATGTAAGCAATCGTCGTGCCTTTAACTAAAGTTATGTTGCGAATACCGGTTTGCTGTGCCAGCAGAATTCTCGCCGTCGCTGCAAATTCGGCTTCGGTGATGTTTGGGTTGTTGGAAATGTCAGCCACCAAACCCCGGATCAAAAACAGCCGGGAATTCAAAGAGCTTTCCAGCTTAGAACGGACTGTACTGAGGCGATCGATCGTGCTAGCGCGTTTGTACTGCAAAAATCGCTGTTGTTCCGATCGATCTAAAATGCCAACTCCGACCAAAATTGCTACTGATGTGGCAATTGCTGCTAAATAAGGTGAAATTTGAAATTTTTTAATCTTAAAGTATTGCATTTGCCGACACTTAAGCTATATTTCTAAGTCTTTAGATAGATTTATTTTAATTCTATTTTTCTAGGCAGACGCGAAATTTCCGGCATACGGGGCTTGGGGCAAGCCTGCGCGAGTTTGTTTTGTGTTCTAGGCTATTGTGCATTTAACTTAAATCTGACATCTTGCACGCCAGCCAATCAAAGGAGCTGGCGCGGGGTCGGGGGGCGGGTTTATTTAACCTGTCTGCACAATTTAAAGCTATTGGTGAATCCACCCCTACAGGTTCTCGATCGGGCGTGCAAGATGTGAGTTTGCTCTTTCAATTCCTTCTCCCGTTCTCCCGTTCTCCCCTCTCCCGCTCCCCCTTCGGACTCGCCCACCCGAAAGACGGGATTTATTGGTTAAAATAGGGTTAGCAATAATTTTTTTCAGCGCTGTAAATCTTCATAGGGGCAATTTGATGCAGGAACAGTTGATGGAAGCGATCGCACCTTATCGCGATCGAGTAGATTATCTAGAAGTTCGCCTCGAACAAAGCGAGTCAACTGCGATTAGTTTTCGCGGCCCTGGGTTAGATGCTGTCAACCGCAGTTTCAGTCTCGCCGGCGGCATCCGCGCTTGTCACAAAGGCGGCTGGAGTTTTGTAACTTTTAACGGTTTAGCTGAGTTAAAAGCTCGGATTGAAGAAGCTGTCGTTCAGTCTCGGTTGGTTGGGAGCGAAAAAACTCTACTAGCAGATGTCGCTCCGATTCAAGATTATGTAGCGGTGGAATTGGGCCGCGATCCGCGCTCTATTACTTTAGCCGAAAAGCGGAAATTGCTCGAATCTTACAATCAGTTGCTGTTAGATTATGACCCGCGAATTCAGACGACAATGGCCGGTTATAGCGACAGATTTGGGATTACTTATTTTGTGAATTCTCAAGGTACTTCGATCGCTCAGGAGCGTTTGGATGTCACCGGGCGTTTCGGGGCGATCGCCCGCAATGAAGATGGTGTCGTCCGCCAAGGGTTTGAGTCGATTCACTCGCGATCGGACTATGGTGTGTTGACAAATATTGAAGATCGTGTTAAAAGTGCGGCTGTTCGAGCTGTCGGCCAACTAGACGCAAAACCGGTCAAAGGCGGTCAGTATCCGGTGATTTTAGACCCTTATTTGTCGGGGGTATTTATTCACGAAGCTTTCGGGCATTTATCGGAAGCTGACGGCATTTACGAAAACCCCAAAATGCAGGAATTGTTGACTTTGGGCAAGCCTGTGGCGATCGAACAATTGAACGTAATTGACGACGCAACCTTGCCGGGACTGCCGGGAACTCTGAAATACGACGACGAAGGCGTGCCCGCTCAGTGCAAGCATTTAATCAAAAATGGAGTTTTAGCAGCTCGGATGCACAATCGCGAGACTGCGGGCAAAATGGGCGAAGCTCCGACGGGAAATGCCAGGGCCCTGAGCGCTACTTTTATGCCGTTGGTGCGGATGACTAATACGGCGATCGAATCTGGTACACATTCTTTTGACGAAATGGTGGGCGACATTGAGGAAGGAGTGTATGCAGTGCGGATGTTGGGAGGACAAACCAACGGCGAAATGTTTACCTTTGCGGCGGCTGAAGGCTTCATGATTCGCGACGGCAAATTGGCCGAACCGGTGAGTGATGTTACTTTAAGCGGCAACGTATTTCAGACTTTAAAGGATATTGAGTCGATCGGCAACGACTCAGTTTATGCCTACGGCGGCTGCGGAAAAGGTGGCCAAGGCGGTTTACCCGTCAGCGTCGGCGGCCCCCACCTGCGAATTAAAAATGTTGTAGTCGGAGGAAGATAGGCAATAGTCAGTTGGCAGTTGTTAGTTGTTAGGAAAGCAGTTGTTAGTTGTTAGTTGTTAGTTGTTAGTTGTTAGTTGTTAGTTGTTAGTTGTTAGGAAAGCAGTTGTTAACAGTCAACAGTCAACAGTCAACAGTCAACAGCCATCAGTCAACAGTTAACAGCCATCAGTCAACAGTCAAAAGTCAATCATAAATCCTCTCCAATAAATAAAAAAAACCCGGTTTCTTGATGAAACCGGGTTTTTTTAGATCAACAAATAGAGAAGTGAAAATTTAACGAATAGCGGTTGCGGGAATTCTGCATTTCTCGCACAACCCTCTAAACCAGACTGCGGGCAATATTCTAGTGGTAGCTTCTTACAACTGTTTCATTTCCTCTTCCAGCACCCGAACCAAATCTTGATTGCCGCTGGCTCTAGCAACTTCGATGCGGTGCATCAGTTGCTTGTGAATGTTAGCGCGGTGGGTTTCAGCTACTTTTTGTACGTTTTTGCGATTTGTGTTCATGATGGACATTCCTTATATTTAATTTGGTGTACCGACTATTTCTAGTATATAGCGCGAAATTGCAAAAAGTATCTAAATTTACAAAAAATTTACACTTGTGGAGCGATCGATCGCAATAACCTACAGTATTTGCGATAAGTCAATAGCGATATCTTAACATTTCCCACAATCTAAAGCAGGGCGAAGCGCGCACCTACAAACTCAACTATATTTAGTCAAGCGGTACGCAGCGCACACCCTACATTGACTGAAGACTCAAAACTTGCTCCAAAGCCTCTACCAACTGCTGCAGGTGTGCGAGCTCGTGAGTTGCCATCAGCGAAATCCGAATTCGGCTTACACTTACAGTCGGAGGCCGAATCGCTGGAGCAAAAATACCAATTTCCTTGAGTTTGGTGGCGGCTGTTAAAGCTGTGGCTGCATCTTTTAAGGGCAAACTGAAAATTGGGGAGAGGGAGTTGTTAATTGGTAATTGTCGATTGGTAGCACAATATTTGAAAGTTTCAATATTACGCTGCAACCGCACTCGGCGTTCTGGTTCTTGCTGTACAATTCTCACAGCTTCCAAAGCAGCCGCTGTGTCAGCAGGCGTTAATGCTGTAGTATAAATCCAAGTTGCAGCTCGATTGCGGAGAAAGTCAATTAAAGCCGCAGAGCCCGCAACGTAGCCGCCCAAACTTCCCAAAGCTTTGCTAAGGGTGCCAACTTGGATTAGCGGCAATCCCGTACATCCGAAATGTTCCGCGCAACCGGCACCGCTAGCACCGAAAACTCCTGTAGCGTGAGCTTCATCTACTAATACCATGCAGTTAAATTGTTCCGCCAAAGCTAGCAACTGCGGTAGCGGACACAAGTCCCCATCCATGCTGAAGACGCTATCGGTAATAATTAAACACTTGCGGTATTTTGCCCGATTTTGCTCTAGTTTGGCTGTTAAATCCTCAAGATGGGAACGATCGTACTCTAGCACTGTTGCACCGCTGAGCACTGCTCCGTTTTTGAGGCTCGAATGGTTGTACTTGTCAGATAATACCAAATCGCGCTTGCCGACAATCGAGGCGATCGCCCCTAAATTCGCTAAATATCCCGAACTGAATACTAAAGCGTCTTCGGTTTGTTTTAAATTAGCTATAGCCTGTTCTAGCTGTCGGTGCAAATCGCGGTGTCCGCTGAGCAACCTTGAACCCGTCGCCCCCGTACCAAATTCCTTTGTTGCAGCCACAGCCGCTTGAATTAGCCTGTCATCCCCCGCGAGGCCGAGATAATCGTTGCTGGCAAAGTTAATCAGCCGGCGGTTTCCTAATTTTACCGCAGGGCCAGGGCAACTTTCGATCGATTGGGGCGATCGATACCAGTCGGCGCGGCGAACAGTGTCCAGGGATTTCTCTATCCAAGCGTAAGGGTCTGCGTTCATATTGTTTAGCGATCGGGTAATAAGTTATATTAGCGGGTGATCAGTTCCTCCGCATCACCAAAGCATATGCCACTCACTAAAAAATACAGATTAGTTACCCGCAGCGACTTTGACGGTCTTGTCTGTGCCGTTTTGCTCAAAGAACTAGATTTAATCGACGAGATTAAATTCGTCCATCCTAAAGATATGCAGGACGGAAAAATCGACATAACAAATAACGATATTACCACCAATTTACCCTATGTTGAAGGAGTTTATCTAGCCTTCGACCACCATTTCAGCGAAACTCTCAGACACGAAAAAATTAAAATCAATCACATTATCGACCCCTATGCAGCTTCAGCAGCTAGAGTGCTGTACAAATATTATGGAGGCAAAACAAAATTTCCCAATATCTCCGAGGAAATGATGGCGGCAGTTGACAAATCAGATTCCGCTCAATTTGCCAAAGAAGAAGTTTTAGACCCGGAGAAATGGGTGCTGTTAAACTTCTTGATGGATGCTAGAACTGGGTTGGGCAGGTTTAAAGAATTTACCGTTTCCAACTATCAGTTAATGATGCAGTTAATTGATTACTGCAAAAGTCATACTATCGACTCAATCTTGCAGCTTCCTGATGTTAAAGAAAGAGTAGATCTTTACTTCGAGCAATCAGAAAAATTCAAAGAGCAAATACAGCGCTGCGCCCAAGTTTATCATAAATTAGTTGTTTTGGATTTGCGTAACGAAGATGTGATTTATGCAGGGAATCGTTTTGTAATTTATGCTTTATTCCCCGAATGCAATATCTCAATTCACGTACTTTGGGGGCTGAAACAACAAAATACGGTTTTCGCAGTTGGTAAGTCAATTTTCAACAAAACTTCTCAAACTAATATTGGGGAGTTAATGTTAAAATATGGTGGTGGCGGTCATCAGAACGCCGGAACTTGTCAGATTGAAAATGATAAGGCTAGTAAGGTTTTGACGGAGTTAATTGCCCAAATCGAGCAAAATGGTTAAATTGGCTCGATCTTTTTTGCAGTTTGGACATTAGTTTCTAGACCTCTTGCATAAATCCGAACTCGATTTTTCAAGCGCAGATTTAAGCTAGATAAACACTGATAAACGCAGATTATTTCACGATAATTTGGGAATGAGTGCAAGAGGTCTTTTGATTGTTTGAATTTTTCTGACAGAAGTCCGAACCCTCAAACCGGGAGTTTATTCATCAAGGTTTTGAGGCTGTGGGTTCGAGGCGTTGAGATTTGCTGGACTATTGCCTTTGACTGGGGGTAAATGGTCTACTAAACCCATATCAAAAGCTACATCCGGCAAATCGGCCGCATTATATTTTCCTGGTTCAAACAACCGCCCAGGAGTAAAACAAGGCTGTTTCAATTGTACGACTTCGCTAGGTGCAAACATTCCCCTAAACATTTTGCGTTCGAGTCCCATAATTCCGCTCCTAAAACAACTCTCGCATTAATTTTAGCAATTTTTTGCTCGTTGCTTTCCAATTAAATAAATCCGCCGTCTCTCTAGCTTTTTGAGCTATCTCAAAACGCATCGGGTCTTCAATAATTTTTCGTAATTGCTCGCGAACAGACTGAACATTTGGTTCGGCCCAATGAGGAGCATTTCTGATTTTCAGATACTGAGTATCGTAACACTCTCCAACGGGAATTAGATCGTAAGCAATGGGATAGCAGTTATCAGTATTGGCGTAGTCCGTCGGCCCTCCGTACAGAGTCATGGCGACGGGTAAGCCAGCAGCAAAGGCATCCAAAATTTTAATCGCAAAACCTTCGCCGCGAAACGGAGCTAAAACAGCATCTGCTGATAAGTATAAATCAGCTAGTTCTGCTTTATTGCAAAATTTAGGTCTGATCTGAACTTTTGGCTTTAACTTGCCGAATTGCTTTTCGATATTTACGAGATGTTCCACTATGACATCAGGATTTTTGCCGCCATCTTTGATAATTAACTCTACGTTAGGATCATCTTGAAACTCTTGATAAAATGCTTGAATGGCGAGGTCGGTGCCAAATCTATACAAGTCATAAGAATTGGTCATGTGCAGAATATATTTTACATCGTTTTTAGTTTTATGCGGTTTGGGAGAATAAAGCTGCGAGATTAAAGGATTGAACCCTAAAGGCACGACTGAGACTTTTTTGGCGGGACAGCCAGCTTTGATTAAAACGTTTTTAGAATATTCGCTTACTGCTAAAATGCGGGATGAATTATTGACTGCATCATAAATCCAGTAATCATAATTATCATCGTTTCTGGTAAATTCGTAATTGATGGCAAAAAATTCTAAGTTGAGATGTCCGTTAAGTTCTTTGAGAAAATAAGGTTTCCAGTAATGAGACCACTTGATCTGAAATAAATCTGATGGTACGGCGTTCATCCACTTTGCTAGTAGGTGATTTTCTTCTGCTGTGGAATTGCGGGTGATGTGAGAGGCGATGGGCGATGGTGCGACTGAAATGGGAATTTCCATTTTGTCTAATGTTTTCGCCAAGGATAGGGTAATGTCTGCGAAGGAATTAAAGTTTTCAAAGCCGACGTTAAAGTGAACCATAGTCATTGGTTAGTTGTTAGTTGTTAGTTGTTAGTTGTTAGGGGCGGTGGATGGTGCGTGCCCGCCCTCAGTTGTTAGTTGTTAACAGTCAACAGTCAACAGTCAACAGTCAACAATCAACAGCTCGATTAGCAATAACTAAGAGGCCGATCGCACTAAAATGACTGTACAGTCGCACCCGCGCGCCACGGCTTCCGGGATGTTCCCGTGAATCACCTGCTTCAACAGCCCTTCGCGGCTGGCTCCGAGGACGATCGCATCGCACTGATCGTTCTGAGCCTGATCGATTAAAGCATCAGAAACCGATGTAGCGCAAACCGCAGTCGCGACTACCGAACACCTAACCCGGCGCTGAACAAACTCCGCAGCTTGCTTTAATTCGTCGCGCGAGGGTTCTGCAACAGAAGGCTGGTGAATTTGACACAATTTAATCTCCGGTACTGAACTCGCAGCCACTAAAGCAGGTAGCAGGCGCAAAGCTGCAGCTTGTTTGTAACCACCGCGAATTGGCACCAACCAGCGCCGCAAGCTCATCAACGTGTGCAGTCCCAATTCTGGCACCGGAATGTCAGAATTCGGCGACAAAAGTTCTGTCTCAGGAGTCGCTGATGAACTTGATGCAGCCAATGTAGAATTTTCTGCCTCATCAACTTTTGCGGCATTTAACTGCCATTCTTTAGAGGCATATTCTCTCCCGTCGCTGCTGGTTGAAAACACATTTTTGTGGCTTTTTATTAATAATTGTTTGCTCCATTTTACCAGAACTACCTCGCAACCAGCTTGCCGAATTACGGTATCTACAACATCGCCAAAAATGCGTTCTTTTGTGGATAATTCGCCTTGCCAGCCCATTAAAATTAAGTCTATATGTCGCTCCTTAATTGTCTCCAAAATCGCGTTAGGTACGTCGTGAGCTACCCGGATTTGGGTGTGTACTGGCAAGTTCCAATTGCGAATTATTCGCTCGGCTTGTTGTAGCAGGCGACGGCTTTTTGTAGTCCGCACTGCGCTTTCTGAGGGGGAACTGTTGCGCGGTACGATGATGATTTGCAGGCATTCTAGTTCGTAATTGCGATCGCGCGCAATGGCCGCCGCCAGCCGCAGCAAAGCCGGCGCTGTTTGGGGGTTGGAAAGCGGCACTAACAGCCTGCCGTTGCCGACTTGGGGAGCTTTGGTTTGATACACTACATAGGAAGGTTCTGGATGCGGGCCCTGGGTTGTTTCTCCGCTGAGGCGATCGGATTCAACTCGGATAATGTCGCTGCGGGTAATAATTCCCACCAAATGGCGGCCTTCTACTACCGGCAAACGGCTGAGATGGTAGTAATTGAGCCTGTGCAAAACTTCGCTTAAAGTATCGCTTGCTTTTACCGTAATTGGCTGTGCAGTCATAAATTCTTTCAGCAGGGAGTTTCCGGAAAAATTGCGATTGCTGGTATTGGCTAAATCGGTTTGGCTGACAATTCCAACTAATTTACCGCCGTCTACTACTGGAAAGCCTCGGTGGTGCGATCGCGAAAAAGCCTGCATCACTTCATCCAAAGTCAGCAGGCTCGACAGAGTTTCAACTCGGCGCTGCATAACGTCGTTTGCGTGCAAGTCGCTCAAAGTATTGGTAGCAGCTTTTGCCTGCGTCAGTTGAATACCGTTAAACTCCAAAAGGTGACTGTACAACGAGCCGCTGTCTACCTTTTCTGCGACTAAATAAGCAACAACAGAACAGATCATTAAAGGTAGCACTAATTTGAAATCCGCCGTAATTTCAAACACAATTACTACCGCAGTAATCGGCGCTCTCGAAACCGCGCAAAAAAACGCTCCCATTCCCGCCAAAGCATAGGTTGTCGGCAAACCGACACCAAGGGAATTTTCTTGCAAAATCCCCACAAGCTGACCTAGGGCAGAACCCATAACTAAGGAAGGAGAAAACAATCCTCCCGGAGCTCCAGAAGCAGCGGAAATAATTGTGAGACAAAAATGAGCTATCAAAGCAGTTAAACTCGTTATAGCATTGGCTTCACCAGTCAGCAAGAACTCCCGCAAACCTGTATTGTTGCGAAAAGTTTCTGGCAAAAAAGCTATTACTGAACCGCAGATTATGCCAGCTAGAGCAATTCGCACGGGCAAGGACAATTTTAGGGTTCGCTTGTTGAAATTCAAGCTGGCAATAATCCCTTTACTAAACAAAGCTCCGAAAATTCCGGCTAGAACTCCTAACAGTATGAAAAACGGAATTTCGGAAACTTGAAAACTTATTGGGTACTCGCGCAGGTTCAAGTTTAAACTATCGCCGCCCAAAAGTTGCGAGACAACTGCACCAATAAATGAAGCGATGATTGCAGTCCCTAATGTCAATCCCGAAACATCCTGCAAAAGTTCTTCAACTACAAACAAAACTCCCGCAATAGGAGCATTGAAACCCGCAGCTAATCCCGCCGCTGCACCGCAAGCAATCAATTGTCGGCGGTAGTCTGGGGAAGTAGGCATTAAGTGACCGATCCAGCCTGCTAAAGATGCTCCTATTTGCACGGTGGGGCCTTGTCTTCCTAAAGATAAACCGGAACCAACTGCTAAAATAGTGGTGAGAAGTTTGGCGACAGCTACTCGCAAATCTAAGGCAAGATTGACTCCGCCGAGAGCAGCTTTGACGTGAGGAATGCCGCTACCTGCAGTTTCGGGAGCTAAACGTTCTACCAACAAACCTGTTAGGAACCCGCCCGCTAATCCGACGCTGGGGAGTAATATCCAAACTGGAATTAATGTGGAGCTAGCTACTCGCCAACTGCCGAGCCATCCGACTCCTGACTTGAGCAAAACACCTGCGATTCCGGCGACCAAGCCAATCAAGCAAGCTTCAAAAATGGCGAGCCTTCTCGGTTTTAAAAATAGTTGAGATTTGACGATCCGGGAAGGTTCCCTAAATTGTTTAGGGATAGTAATGTACGGCATAAATAGCGTTTATTGCCTGCAAATTTCCTGCTCGGTTAGAGTTTAGCAAGAAATTGCTTGGTTTGGGAAAATATAACTAATCTTTAACCGGAGATTCACGCAGATTAACGCTGATTAATTTTATATGTTTATAGAACAATAGTTGGGACAGTTAAACAACTGTCCTGTAAGCCGATCGCCAGGAAGCCCTGTCATTTTTAACGCATTTTAGGAAACTTAGGGCTGGACTCAAACCTTGAAAAAATAGCCCACAATATAGCCAGCAAGGGTTTCGGAGACTCGACTATATCTAAAACTGTCCGAAGTATTCATAGAACCCATTTGAAATCTTGCGATCGCTCATAGCAGTCAAAGAGCTTATAGCAGTCGATTTAGCATCACAAGTACGGAAGAACTACTTCCCTGATTTGTGGAGATTCACTTTGCTGAGGATTCTTTCGCCCATTTGGAAAATTCAATTGCATTAACACAACAATCCTCAAAAGTCAACCCTCAACCGCCCTCATCGCCAAAGATCCGACTTTTCCGATTTTTCCGACTGGAAGATCCGACTTTTCCGACTTTTACAAACAGCCGCCGGCAGAAATAATAGAGATAGCGAAAGTCAACCCGCGATCGCTTGGGTTTTATGCAGTTGGATTTTGGCGAGCTGTAATAAATTTTTATTTCCGATAAATTACTCAAGCGATCGCAACCGATGTATGAAAAAATCTATCTTGTGGGGGATGCGGATATCGATCGCCCGTCTCACCGAAGAGGGGCGATCGACCTCTCCCTGTGCCCATTGCTTTGAGCAGTTTAGAAAATTATCAGTGTGAGGCTTGTTATGACTACTCCATTCAAATTACCAGACGACTTAAAAGATCCGCTAGCCACGGAGCAGTGGTGGCTGTTCAATACGGGGCAGAAAGTAACAAATAATTATTCCAATTCCAACCTAACCGAAGGCACTCCCGGCATTGATATCAATGTACTCCCCCTGTGGCCGCAGTATACGGGCAAAGGCATCAAAGTAGGCATCATCGATAGTGGCATCGACAAGTCTCACGAAGATCTTAAGGATAACTTCACAGAGCCGTCTCAACCAGATATAGAGAAGATTCAGGGGAATTTAGATGGTAATCACGGTACCTCTGTAGCTGGCATTATCGCAGCTAGAAAAAACAATCTGGGTACAGTAGGTGTTGCCTACGATGCAACATTTGGCGGTTACAGATTTGGTGAGAACGCCCTACAAAGTTTACAGGAGCAAGGTAAATTCGATGTTTCCAACAATAGCTGGGGGAGTAATTACAACTTGTCTTTTGGCAATTCCTCGAATATTGCAGCCATCAAGACCGCTGTCACCTCCGGCCGCGGCGGGTTAGGCACTGTGTTTGCTTGGGCTGGGGGAAACGAGCGGGAAAATGTTAACCCACAGTTGCTGGGAGAACAGCGGGGGAGAAATGTCAACGATGGCGATTACGAAAGCAGTCGCTATGTAATCGCCGTAGCTGCGATCGACCATAATGGAGTTGTTGCCCCTTACAGCAACCCCGGCGCACCACTTCTCGTCTCAGCCTTCGGCGATCAAGCAAGTATTGTCACAGTCGATCGTACCGGAAATGACGGCGAAAACCCAAATCCTAAATACCCATCACTTAACTTTACCGACAGGAACTACACCAACGACTTTAACGGCACGTCATCAGCGACGCCGATGGTTTCGGGGGTTGTCGCTTTAATCCTGCAAGCCAATCCCAAACTCGGCAACCGCGACGTTCAGGAAATTCTCGCTTACTCCGCCCGCAAAACTGACTCCGGCAACAGCGATTGGAAATTCAACGGCGCCAAAAATTGGAACGGCGGCGGACTCCATGTCAATCACGACTACGGCTTCGGATTAGTCGATGCCACAGCAGCAGTGCGTTTGGCTGAAACTTGGCAGTTGCGATCCGGCACTGGCAAAAATGAAGCAGCGACTTTTGGCGACAAAAATGAAAAGGTTCAAATTGCCCAATTGACCCTGCCAACATCGGGAGTGGATATTCCCGACAATAACCCCGCAGGCATTAATCAAACCTTCAAGATTACTCAAGGCATCAACATTGACAAGCTTGAACTAAAATTGAACATCGATCACGGTCAATTTCAAGACTTAGTAGTTAAGCTGACTTCTCCCGATAAAACCGAGAGTGTAATTCTCGATCGTGTTCCTTACTTCACAGAGGTAGATACAGCTAAAAAAGACTACGGTTTCAAAGGCACAACCATTGACTACACCTTCAGCAGCGCCCGCGACTGGGGAGAAACCGGCCTTGGCGATTGGACGCTGAACATTTCAGATAACAGCGCCACCAACGACGCCAAAAATACGGGTAAAGAGTACCCGTTAAAAATTGGAGACCAAACATTCCCAACTCCCACCAGCGGCAACAATACCGGCAAACTCAAAGGCGCAACTTTGAGCCTTTACGGCGACGATATTATTAATGACAACATCTACATCTACACCAACGAGTTCGCGAGTTTGACTGCTGCCGGCGATGCTACTCGCAAAACTCTCACCGACACCAACGGCGGCAACGATATTATTAACACCGCGGCCATTACCGATGACGTTATTATCAACCTAGCGCCCGGTTCAACCAGTACCCTGCCCGGCCGCGAGCTTAAAGAACATAAAAAACTCGCTCCTCAAACCCTCACCATCGCCCCTGGCAGCATCATCGAGAATGTCTTCGCCGGCGACGGAAATGACTCGATCGTCGGTAATGACGCACCCAACACCCTCTACGGCGGCCGTGGCAACGACACCCTCGTCGCCGTTGGTGCCGGCGACACCCTGATCGGTGGCGACACCCTCGACACCGCTGTGATCGGCGACACCCTCTACGGTGGCAGCGACTCCCTCGTCGGTGGCACCGGAAACACCACCTACATCCTCAATGCTAAGAAAGCAGCCGGCAGCACAATTAAGGCTCCAGGCGGCGTCGAAAATATTTTAATTCTCAATGGCGTCACCCTGACCACGCTGGCAGGGGGGCAGAACGGGATTGAAAGAAAAGGACAAAACTTGCTGATCGACCTCAATGCCGATGGCAAGGTAAATTCGCGGGATGATTTGACTATAGAAAACTTTTTCCTACCAGGTAACGGCAGCTTCAAAAAGGTCGGCAACCTGCTCGCGAGTGACATTCCCGGCGTTCCCACACCGACTCCCACGACTCCGACTCCCACGACTCCGACTCCAACAACTCCGACTCCGACAACTCCGACTCCGACAACTCCGACTCCAACAACTCCGACTCCAACAACTCCGACTCCAACAACTCCGACTCCAACAACTCCGACAACTCCGACTCCGACAACTCCGACTCCGACAACTCCGACTCCGACAACTCCGACTCCGACAACTCCAACTCCGACAACTCCGACTCCGACAACTCCAACTCCAAGTGTAATAGCTACTGCTGGCGATGATTTCCTCGAAGGTAGCGCTCAAAACGACACCATTGACGGCCTCGGAGGCAACGATGTAATCTTCGGTGGGGCAGGAAATGACTCCCTCACAGGAAATGCCGGAGATGACTACTTAGATGGCGAGGAAGGTGACGACAGCCTCTTTGGCGGCGCGGGAAATGACTTCTTAGAAGATAAATTGGGCAATAATTTGCTCACCGGCGGCGACGGCGATGACGGAGTTGTAGGCGGCAGCGGTGCCGACACCCTCACAGGAGATGCCGGCGATGACTACTTAGATGGTGACGAAGGTAACGACAGCCTAGTTGGCGGCGCGGGAAATGACATCCTAGACGATGAATTGGGCAATAATTTGCTCTCCGGCGGCGACGGTAACGATCTAATTTTTGGCGGAAACGGTGCCGACTCCCTCACAGGAGATGCCGGAGATGACTACTTAGATGGTGGCGAAGGCAATGACTCTATTTCTGGCGGTGTCGGCAGCGATGTTGCAGATGGGGGTGATGGCAACGATACCTTAGCTGGTGGTGATGGCGATGATACCTTCGCTGGCGGTTTCGATAATGACAGTATCAACGGCGGCCTTGGCAGCGACGCACTCTACGGAGATGACGGTAACGATACCCTAGAAGGCGGTGGCGGTGCAGATATCTTATTTGGCGGCATCGGCAATGACTTCTACGTGTTAAATGGTACTTCCGCAGGGGGCAGCATCATTGCTGACGACAACGGCACCGATAGTCTAACTCTCAATGGTGTCACGCTGGCGATCGGTCTGGCGGCAGGTACGGCAGGTGTCACGCGGGGCGGCGAATTCAATACCGACTTGCAAATTGACCTCAACAAAGATGGGGTTTTTAAAGATGCTGACGACTTGTTGATTCTCGACTTCTTCGCCGAAGCAAATCTCGAACAAGGAGACGGTTTTATCGAACAAGTTGGCAACCTCTCAGGGGCCAACATTCTCAAGAGTTTCCCCGTCAAGGCGACTCCCGGCCCTGATTTCCTTCCCGGTGGCACCGGCGATGACAGCATTGACGGATTGGCCGGCGACGATATTATCGAGGGCAATCAAGGCAATGACTCGCTGTTTGGTAATGCTGGCAACGACTTGTTGAACGGCGACGAACTCATTGTGATTAGTGAGGCGGAGGGTGACGTAATTCTCGGTACGGGAATTGGCAACGACTATCTCGACGGCGGTGAAGGTAACGACACTCTAGACGCTGGCGAAGGTAACGATACTTTGCTTGGCGGTGCCGGTGACGACAGTCTCTGGGCCTATGAGGGCGATGACATTCTCAATGGAGGAGACGGCAACGATACTCTCGACGGCGGTGATGGTAACGATAGTTTGTTAGGTGGTGCCGGCAATGATTCTCTGTTCGGCGGAGAAGACAATGATACTCTTGACGGCGGCGATGGTGATGATTCCCTTAACGGCGGTTTGGGCAATGACAGTATTGTCGGCGGTGCCGGTATCGATACTGTGTCCTATGCTACTCTGCCGAGTCCTGTTAATATCAATCTCGCGACTGGAATTGCGATCGCCGAAGGTACTGATACTCTCAATGGTATCGAAGTCATCATCGGTACTGCTTTCGCCGATACCATCACCGGCAGCAGCAGCGACGAAACCTTAACCGGTAACGGTGGCCCAGACATCCTCACCGGTGGCGGCGGCAACGATACCTTTATCCTCGATCCCACAACATCCGCCGGCAGCAAGATTCAAGCAGGTACTGGCAATGACAGCCTGGTTCTCACCGATGTTACCGCAGCTTTATCTCTCAGTCCCGGTACGGTTGGAGTCGGCCGCAGCGGTACTAGCTTGCTAGCAGACATCAACAAAGACGGTAAAATCAACGCCGCAGATGATATCGAAATTCTCAATTTCTTCGATTCTGCAACCAGCAGTCTTCCCGGTAGCGGATTTGTGGAAAATGTGGGAGGTTTGTCGGGCAATTCTATTCTCTCTCAGTTTGCTCCACCTCGACCCATACCTCTACCCGCACCCACACCTACACCCACCACTACCCCAACACCTAGCGGCCCCCGAATTTTAACGCCCAGCATTCCGATTCCGATTCCGAATACTACCGTTGATTTGACTTTCAGCACCGGCCCGCTGAACGATTTGTACTTCGGCACTCCCCAAGCTGATGCGCTGAACGGTTTAACTGGAAATGACTCGATTTTCGGTTTGGACGGCAACGACAACATCGGTGGCGATGACGGTAACGATTCGCTATTTGGCAATGCTGGCAATGACTTTATCGATGGTGGAAATGGCGATGATGTTGTTTACGCAGGTAAAGGCAACGATGGCATTTTAGGCGCAAACGGCAATGATTCGCTGTACGGCAATAAAGGCTTTGATTTTGTTTTGGGAGGCGACGGTAACGATCTAATCTTTGGCGGTAAGGGTGACGATTCTCTCGGCGGCGATGCTGGAGATGACAGCATTTTCGGTCAGTTGGGCAATGATTATTTGCTCGGTGGCAGCGGTAATGATGCCGTCAGCGGTGGTGAAGGAGATGATACTGTTGTGGGTATCGATCCGGGTGCTACTAATCCGGGTGTTGGTGAGTTTGATACTTTGACTGGCGGGGAAGGTAGCGACCGTTTCTTGTTGGGAGATAGTGACAAAATTTACTACTCTGGTGATGGTAATGCTGTGATTAGTGATTTTAATTCGGCTTCAGATACGATCGTCCTTTCGGGAGTTAAGGCTGATTATTCGCTGTCGGTTGCGGGGAATGTTACCAGCATTTTCCTGAAAAAATCCGGTCAGTCGGATGATTTGATTGCTTCTGTCCAAGGAGTGACGGATCTAAATCTCGATCTACCTTATTTCACTTTCATCTAGGTTTGAGCGGATTGTTTACCGCTGATACACGCAGGTAATGCACGCAGAATGGCGCAGATATTGTCACAAAATATCTGCGTTGTTTTGTATCGATAGGGTGTTTTAATTGCCAGTTTAGTATTTTTGTGATATGCGTCGCGGGCGATCGCTCTTAAAGTAGACTTGAGTTGCATCTGTCCGATCTCGATAGAGAAACCGCAGATATCGGACAGATGCAACACCGATTGACGCAGATGATTTCAGGGTATTTTCTGATTTTGGCAATTGCTCGTATAGTGATTTTCTGCGATAAATGCGCGGTGCGATCGCTCTCTACTATAATTGTAATTCTTTGTGCTGTAAGGGATACAAGGCTCGATCGCCCTTTAGGTAATACCAATTTCAAACGAAATAACAGTATTCTTGTCCCCCCCCTTGCTAAGGGGGGGCTAGGGGGGGTCGGAGAGTATTGCATGATTTTAGAGAAATGGTATAAGTTCCTAGGGGCGATCGCGCTTTCCCAGCAGTTGAAAAGAGGATTAAGTCGCTGCAAGTTGAACGATCGCACTCTTATTGAGCTTTTGTCCGGTTAAACAAGCAACAAGCATAATTTTGTCAGGCTGGTGCGCGCATATTTCTAACATCAAAGCTGTGAACTTGTGCAACCGGCACCCGCCCCGGATTTGTATGAATTTATTGGATTCTTCTAATTATGTTTAATGTTTTTTCGTAGCTATCTGTGTTTCCTTGTTGCTGATACAAGTTGGCGGCTTTTTGGAAATCTTGTATCGCACCAGGCTTGTCTCCTAAGTCATAGCGGATAACTCCCCGATTGTAGTAAGCAGACGCATAGTTGGGGTTAATTTTCACGGTTTCGCTGTAATCTTCGCTCGCACCCTGCTTGTCTCCTAACCTCGATCGGGTAACACCCCGATTGTAGTAGGTATTATCACTATTGGGGTCAATTTTTAAGGATCGATCGTAATCGGCGATCGCGCCCTGCTTGTCTCCTAAGTCATCGCGAGCATTACCCCGGTTTGTGTAAGCAGACGCATAGTTGGGGTTAATTTTCAAGGCTTCGTTGAAATCGGCGAGAGCAGCCTGCTTGTCTCCTAATATATAGCGAGCATAACCCCGCTCGTTGTAGGCTAACGCATCGTTGGGCTTAATTTTCAGGGCTTCGCTGTAATCGGCGATCGCACCTTGATTGTCTCCTAACCTCACTCGGATAACACCCCGGTGGTAGTAGGCTGAGCCATTGTTGGGGTTAATTTTCAGGGCTGCGCTGTAATCGGCGATCGCACCTTCATAGTCTCTTAACCTCGATCGGGTAACACCCCGGTTGTAATAGGCTGAGCCATTGTTGGGGTCAATTTTTAGGGCTCGATCGTAATCGGCGATCGCACCCTGTCTGTCTCCTGAGTCATCGCGGGCATTACCCCGACCAACGTAGGCCTCAACATAATTAGGATTAAGCTTAATTGCTCCATCGTAAGCCTCTATAGCACCTTGAAAATCTCCTTTGTTGTACTTCTCCTCAGCCTGATTATACAAATCCTCGGCTGTGGGTTCTGCCGCCACAAGCTCCCTCGCAACCTCAACTCCCAAATCCACCTTTGCTGAAGCCAACAATTTCAAATTTGAATTAATCGAAATCCCCCTTAAGATTTGATTATTTTTCGCATAACTTGGTTGACAATCGATCAAACTTGCGGTACTAGAAACAACTAATCCCGTCAACAATCCGGTCAATATTTGGCAATTCATAGTAATCTCCACACTTGTATAATTTTAAACAACTATTTTGACATCAATCTGCGGTTTATTTACCCGATCGCCTCCACCAACCTTTTCAAATCCGGCATTTCTAAAATTGCGCGCTGAAATCGAGTTCGCGACCCGACAGCAATTATCTCAAGACTGGCAATATGCCGCTTTTCCAATAGATGAGAGTGCCATAACATTCAAAACTCACAACTTCAAATTGATTAAAATCCAACATCTGTCATTGCTCCTATTGTATCGAGAACGATCCGCTCCGTCTAGAAACCGGATTTTTATATCGTGTCCGATCCATTAATATCAAATCCGGTAGCATCGGAATTACAAAATCGAGTCAGATCAAATCCGCGCTTCATACTTCTGTATTCATCTCTCTCTCTTGTCTTCCTCTGTGTTCTCTGCGCCCTCTGCGGTTAAATCATTCCGATGTTACCGGAAACGAACCGATAGCGCGTGCAGATTTCAATCCGCTCTTAAATCGAGGACTCCAAAACCCCCTACAACCGGACATAACATTACAGAAATTAAAAATTATAAACCCCTATTTCGCGAAAAAAGCCGCTTTCCGATCGCCCATTCCTAAGTCCTATCTTTTTTTACGGTTGATATTCTGCAAAAATTTCAATTTTACCGACAATATTGCGATTGAATTGCGCCAACTCTTCAGCAGGAATCCAATACTCTTGATGGCTCGAACTGCCGACAGTTTGCACGGGATATTTGTTTAAGAAATCAGCCAAAACTCGAAACTTAGTTACATAGCCAAAATATCCAGATGCTGCATCTTTAGTATTCCAATCTCGCGCAATTTGCATCGCGTAAGCTTTTTGTAGTACGGGATAAAAAATAGGTTGAAAAGACAGCCGTGGCGGAAATGCCAAGAAATCGCTTTCTTTGATTAATTCCATTTCTTTTTTACCGACGGCTCTAAACAGAGTTACTGTCTCTCGCTCTGACACAGTGATATTTTTAAACCAATCTTTCCAACTCTCCCAATTGTGAATAATTCTAGCCAATTCCGCATAACCGACAGCACGGGGATGGGAACCGTCATTTTGGGCAAGTTCTTGCAGCCAAATTTCTGATTTTTGGAGCGGGGTACAAATATCTAAATAAGGTACGTTTAACTCGCGGCAAACTTGGGAAAACTCTTGGGATAAATTAGCTATTCTGATTGTGCGATCGACATCAATAACTGGCGGCGGCCCAATCATTAAAACTGGTACTGTTTCTTGGGCAGATTTGAGAATATGGCGCAGGTTTTCAATGGATTTTTCTAGTGCGACGAGAGTTTTGCCGTTTTCAAAGTGAGTGTCGTTAACGCCAAAGGAAAAAACTATTCTACCGTCGCAGTAGTGAGGTAAGCGGCAAGAAACTTCGTTGAACCAGCGAGTTTCTATATCGGTACTGGTTTCTCCCCGCACTCCTAAATTATAGTAGGTGATATCGTGTCCTTGCTTGCAAACTGCTGAGCAAATTCGTCCTGTCCAACCTAAACATTTTGGATCGCAAGTACCGTTTACGAAAGAATCGCCGATAAAACAAATACGCATAAAAATTTGAGATTTTTGATAGTGCGGGATTTAGCCGGAACTTCTACAGACAAGATTCTATAGTTCCTCGATTGATACTTCAACCGCAGATGAAAGGCAGATGCAACATAGATGCAACGCAGATGCTTTTCAGATAATTTGTGAGTTATCTGTCGGGTGCGCGGGCTTTCCAGCTTACCAGTTGTAGCAAGAGACAATTGGGCTGGGAGTTGATAATTTACTGCGCTAGAATTGGATTGTCATCTCGTTTGCTGCATCAATGTTATTCAATAGTCTTCTCTAACAATTATTGTGAATCTGGCACGAAAAGTCTGTTCAAGACTTGCTTTTCGAGGAGATGTTTAATCGTTTGGGCTGTGCGTGAGAGTCTATAGTCTCATAGTTGGGATTTGAATTATAGCCTTTCTGTGCTCTGGTATGAGGTACTATGCGGCATAGGCCGCCGTGGCCAAACCGGGCATAGGCCGCCGTGGGCATAGGCCGCCGTGGCCAAACCGGGCATAGGACATACCTCACTACGCTTGATAACCGCTATAGGAGTTACGTATCAATATCAAAGAAGACGGGTTTTTCACAGATATTAAAGGCTGTGATGCACTATTTTATCCAAAAACCCGGTTTTTAGCCGCTGATGCGTAATTCCTGTGAATATTTGTCGCTTTCGCGTACTCGGAGAGAGTTGGATTACCGATTACCGATTAGTTTTTGCCGGTGACGGACAATCCCTCTACAATTACAGATGGTGTGTGGCAAGAACCGTTCCACTCGGAGTCTCCTCCTAATTCTACTAATTGTTTGAGGACGCTGTAGACGTTGCCGGCTACCATTGTGTCTTTGATTCTGCCTACTATTTGACCTTTTTTGACTCGGTAGCCGAGATCGACGTTAATGGAAAAGTCGCCGGAAATTCCGGCACTGCCACCTAGGGTTTGATCGACTACAATTCCGTCGTCTAATTTAGCGATTAAATCGATTAATGAAAGGGAACCTGGTTTAATTAAAACATTAAACAAACTCGGTGTGGGATAGCTGCCCAAACCAGGGCGAAATCCGTTGCCGGTGGTGCCGCTTCCCAAGGCTCGACCGGTGGTGCGATCGGTATAAAATAGCTGCAATACTCCGCTGTCGATCAAGACGATCGCCCTAGTGGGAGTGCCTTCGTCATCAAAAGGACAGCTATAGGGCCCGATATCCGGCTGCTGCCAGAGGGTGACAAGGGGCGATGTCACTTGTTGGCCTAGTCGATCGCTCCAAGGCGAAGCGCCTTCTAGTACCTGTTTACCATTCAATGCCGCACAGAGAGTCCCCCACAGCAAATCGGCGGCTTTGGCTGTAAACAGCACCGGCACGCGCCCAGTGGCGGGGGCTACATTCTCTTTCGCCCATTCCAATCGCTGCAAAACCCGCTGGGCGCTCGTGTTTAAGTCCAGGGTACCGCGTTCGGTTTCGCCTTCCCAAATGTTGAGGAAATCTTCGCCCCGCACTAATTCTGCTGACAAGTAACCGCTGAGGGTGGTGTCGGTGTGGCTGCAATCCAAGCCTAATGTGTTCAGCAAGCGGGTGCTTTCGATTTCGCAGTCGAGTTCGGCGGTGCAGAGGCTTTCGGGATAGGCTTGGCGGACGATCGCGATCGCCTCTTTTCCCCAGTTTACTAGCTGTTCGGCCGGCACCGACACTCCGAGATCGGGATAAACAACTTTTTCCCCGGTGCCGAGTTCGATGGTTTCCGGTTCGTTTAGTTGCGAAAGCGCGATCGCCCGATCGACCAAAATCTGCGGTTCCACGGGCCCGTAGGCCACCGCCAACCCAGGCCGCCCGTCCCGCCACAGTCGCAGAGCAATACCTTCTGCTTGGGCGGTTTCTAGCTGTTTGAGGCGGTTTGCTTCAAAAAATACCGGCCGCGAGAGCGATTGCGATTCCAATACCTCAGCAGCTTCGGCACCTGCTTTGGTTGCTAATTCTAGCAGTTGTTCTGCTGATTGGTGATTGGTCATTTTTGTAGTTGGTAGTTGACAGGAAAGCAGTTGGTTGTTGGCAGTTGGTTGTTGGCAGATGGTAGTTGGTTCTTGGCAGTTGGTAGTTGACAGGAAAGCAGTTGGTTGTTGGCAGGAAAGCAGTTGGCATTAGCTAATAACAACTAACAACTAACAACTAAAAACCAACAACTAACCACTAACAACTAACAACTAACAACTAAGAAATAACAACTAACCACTAACTAAATACTTAGTTCGTGCAGCAGCCAAAATCCGGCGAAGGATTCCGATTGTGGATTCGACTGAATTGCTAAAAAATGTACTTTTCTTGCTTGTTTTTTCGCCGCTTCAAATCCTTTTGCTTCTCTCTCAATTGCTGCGTCTTTGAGATTAGCTAAAATCCAGCGATCGTTAGCTCCCGTATCTAACACCAGCCTAGCTGGCGGGCCAGTCTCAAATTTGATAAAAGCCAACTCCAAACCCGACATCCAACCAGCCAAAGCTGTTGCTCTCGACGAATAGACGATCAGCCCTGGAATTTGCGTTTCAGGCGGCAGCTTTGTCATCGGTAGCCCGAAAGCTTCGCCAAATCCGATATCCCACTCGGACATTTCATCAAAAGCTGCGATCGGCAAACTCACAAACGCCCATTTTTCGCCGATTAAAGCGTCCGGCAGCGCCACGGGCGTTTCGGGTACAAATTGAACGCTCGGGTTGGGAGCGGCTTGATAGCCCGGTTCGGCGGGATAAACGTTTTGCATCCGTTCTTCCAGCCACAGGCTGAGGGCGAGGGTGCGGCGGCTGGAGGCTGCGGGAATGTCCAACTCCTCACAGGCTTTGGTAATCATGTTCGCCATTTGGCGGCGGAAAAAGCGGATTTTTTCGGGGCGTTTCGGTGCAGAGGCGATCGCATCTTTAATCGCGCCAGCCAGCCACAGGGAATTCACCGTTGTACTCGGGCAAAATTGCGAGTAGCGAAACAGAGATTCTGCCTTGTCGCTTACATTCAGCGGGCTTTCGCAAATCAACACTTCCCATTTCTTTTTTCCTCGCTCGTCTATAATTGGACGGCTGTAAAAGTCAAGTTCCCAAATAGTAGCCATGCCGCGCTGTTAAAAATTAATCCTTTCTCATACTACCCGACAGCGGTCTCGTTTCTGATGAGCGATAATTTAAGACTGATTTTCTCGCAGCGGGCGATCGTACTTTCCCAAAAATTGCCACTCTCGCTTGCAGCTTCCCCTATAATTTTCCGCAGCACACAATCGGACACATTAGCAATGTCTAGCACAACTATGCCACAGCAATCTCCACCCGCAATATTTGTTAAACTTGTGGAACCAGGGTAAAACCAACAGTATAGCTTGATTCCATGAGACAAATCATTCTCGAAAAGATTGTTTCAACTTTACAACCTTTAGATTTTGTTCTCGCTTTGTGGCAAGGAGGTTCAGCAGCCCACGGATACACCGACGAATGGTCAGACATCGACATTGCAGTTGTCGTTGCAGATAACTGCGTCGAAGAAACCTTTGAAATTGTCGAAACAGCCCTCGCACAAATTAGCGAAATCGAACTCAAATATCGAGTTCCAGAACCCGCTTGGCACGGTCAATCGCAGTGCTTCTGGCGGCTAAAAGAAACCCCGCAATTCTTGCTAATTGATTTTGCCGTTTTCCGGCGCAGCAGCCGCAACGAATTTCTCGAAATCGAGAGACACGGAAAAGTCCCGATCGCCTTTGACAAAGCCAATCTAATTGTACCCGCTCATTTGGATACAAACCAGCATTTTGCCCAAATGCAAATTCGCTTCAACGAAATAAAAAATCGTTTTAATTTGCTGCAACCTCTGGTAAAAAAAGAGATTTATCGCGGACATATAGTAGAGGCGATCGGCAACTATCACAACTGGACGCTTCTACCCTTAGTTGAACTGTTGGGCATGATTTATCGTCCCCACAGATACGACTTTCAACTCAAATATTTTAGCCGAGATTTTCCGTCCCAAATAGTCGATCGCACCGCACCGCTTTTCTGCATTACCAATCTAGAAGATTTAGCAGCAAAACACCAAACAGCAGAGGCGATTTTTGCCGAAACCTTACCGCTTGCGGAAAAGCTGATGCAAAACCATCCAAATCAACCCAATTAACAGCCGGAAAAAAAATCAGCGTTCATTAGCGTTCATCAGCGGTTAAAATTAAAAATCAACAAACATCCGCAACTTCCAATCCCATGACAAAACTCAGCGTCAACATCAACAGAATCGCCCTCCTCAGAAACTCTCGAAACATCGGCATTCCCAGCGTTACCGAAGCCGCAAAAACAGTAATTGCCGCCGGAGCCCACGGCGTTACAGTCCATCCCCGCCCCGATGAAAGACACATCAAAGCTGCCGATGTTTACGACTTAGCCAAAATGCTAACTGTCGAGTTCAACATCGAAGGAAATCCGTTTCAGCCACCATTTATGGATATAGTTTGCGATGTCAAACCGGCTCAGTGTACCTTGGTGCCGGATGCTCCCGACGTGCTAACATCCGATAGCGGCTGGAATATTCCCGAAAATCGATCTCGGCTTTTACCAATTATTGAAAAATTAAAAAATAACGGCATCAGAGTCAGCTTGTTTATGGATGCAGATCCTGCTCTCATGCCCCTAGCAAAAGAAGTTGGAGCCGATCGCGTAGAACTGTACACGGAACCCTATGCAACTGCTTTTCGCGAAGGTAAAGTAGAATCTGTTTTGCAACAATATGCCTTGGCAGCTAAAGCAGCTCAATCAGCAGGTTTGGGAGTGAATGCCGGACACGATTTGAATTTGCAAAATTTAGCTGAATTTTGCTCAATTCCTGATATCCTAGAAGTATCTATCGGTCACGCTTTAATTGCGGAAGCGCTAGAAATGGGATTATCCAATACAGTGCAAGCTTACCTCAAAATCCTTTCTGATTCGTAGTGGGAGTAAACCTCGCGTGGCAGAGAGCGGGTTCTATATAATTCGTTGCGTTTGTGTTAAATATTGCGGCTTGCCGCACCCTAAAAATTCTGGTTTTTAGCTAGCGCCACACGCGCTTAAGGTTCGTAGTGCGGACTAAACTTCGCAACATGAAAGCGGACTTTAGTCCGCATTACAAACCGTGTTTGTGATAGTAATCGACTGGACATGATATGATATCAAATGCTCTCTTCATCGGAATAGTAAATTCACTGTTGACTGTTGACTGTTAACTGTTGAGGAGTGCAACCGGAATTGATATGACAAGCAAATTCTATTGTTTGGGGTTATTGATTGGGTAAGGCGCACTGTGCAAGCCGTAAAAGCCGATCGCCCTCGCAGCAGTTAACAGTAGAGGCTGTAACCCCCGCTGGGTGAAGGGCAGTTTTCTGGTAGCAAAGCCTCTCTTGGAACCCAGACACCGCGTTTTTTTAGTGGTTGGCATTTTTTTAGCAAGTTTTTGGGCAAAAGCTTGAATTTTTATTGACCAAATTACTAGGACGATCCGATGATATTATGGGTAGGGAATATGGTGGAAATGTCCGATCGACCAAGGCTACTATTTAGCTTCGGCAGGGCCATCTGCTACCGCGAATTTTTGTGAAATTACCAAATATTTAGCTGTATCCTCTATGCTGATGACGCCGATCGCGCGATCGGCAAATTTAATCCGGTGCAAACAGCACCACACAAGTAAACATATACAACTGATTACCCCTGGCAAGCGTGACATGAAAAAACTAATTTTACTGACTGGAATGCTACTAATGATGACGGCAAAATCAGTATTTGCCAGCCCTGTAGCCCCAAAAATTGCACCGGGCGATCGGATGGGCGCCTCGGAAATTACAGAAACCGTTAACCAACCCGCTACTTCTGCCTTTGTTGCTAACGTAGAACCGATCGATCCCATGCCAGCTACATCTGACTCAGTTGCGAAGATAGAGCCGATCGAGCGAATGTCAACCTCACAAATTCGAGCCACTATCAACCAACCAACCACCTATATTTTTGAAGGCATCAAAGGACGAGAACTCACACTCTCGCTGTGGGCGGGACAACTGACAGCCGAACTCTACAGCCCCAACGGCGAGAATCTGGGAGTTATTGAAAAAAGCGACAATCAGTGGATCGGCCAGTTACCAGACTCTGGAATCTACCGCCTGCGAGTCACCCCGAAAGGTGAAACCAGCAGCTTTGTAATCGGACGCGACTTTAACGCCAAGTGGATTTACAGGCCCGATCGCGCAATGCCCATCGCATTCGGAGAAAAAGAAGCCACAGTCAAACTCAAAATGTCCGGCTACCAAGTCCAGCCCCTCACAGTTCCAGGAAAACAGGGACAGACAATTAGGGTGAGTGCTAACAGCAAAAATCTCGGTGTGGCGATCGAATCTCCGTCGGGACAACTCCTAGATCAAGGCGAAGGTCAAACTTTTGCTGAACTTCCCGAATCCGGCATTTACAAAGTGCTAGTAGTTGCCAAAAGGCCAGTCAAGCCCTCCATAAAAGTTTCTGTACGTTAGATCGAGATGGCAAAAAAAACTCTTTGTGGGCGATCGAATTTCCGTCGCCCGGCCACAAAAGCTCGCCCCACCGGCGAGCTATTTTCTATCTAAAACTAACCTCGGATCAGCGCGGCAAAACGTTCTTGTTTCCAAATGCAGCTTAAATCCGAATCAGCCAAGGCTAGTTCTCGGTATAAATTAGGGATAAACTCCACAGCCCGCTGCAAATTGTCAAGGGCTAAATCAACAAATCCCAGTAGAGCATAACAACAAGCTTTATTGTAAAAAGCATTAGCAAAATCAGGATTAATTTCTAAGACTGTTTCGTAGCAAGCAATTGCCTCCGAGTAGGAGCCTTTTCGGGCTAATTCCACACCCCGGTTGTACCAAATCAAATAATCCTCAAAACCACACTCTGATGTGGGAGTAAACTTACTATTTTTATGATTGAAACCGACTAATTTCGCCAAAGCTACCCTCCGTTCGCCCACAGCTTCAGTTCCGCCCGGTTTCAGAGCGATCGCTCGGCTAAAACTAGCCACTGCTTGTTTGTAAAGTCCCATTGAGTTAGCAGCTAGACCGCGATTGTACCAAGCATTCGCATCGTCTGGGTTAAATTCGATCGCGCGATCGAAACTGTTGAGCGCCTGATAGTAAAGCTTGAGTTCCAACAAAGCATTACCTCGGTTGTACCACGCCCCAGCAACCTCTGGCTCCAAACTTAAAGAGCGATCGAAACTCAGAACCGCCTTATCGTAAAGCCCCATATCGATCAGCGTCAATCCTCGGTTGTGCCAAATACTCGCCGAACAGGGGTTGAACTCCAGAGCCCTGTCAAAACTGTTGAGTGCCTCCCAAGGGCGGCCCAACTTTCCTAAAGCAATAGCTCGGTTGTGCCAGCCAAAACTCGCATTCGGCTGCAGCGCCAAAGCCTCATCAAAACTTTTTAATGCCTCTAAGTGCCGTTCTAAGTTGCCCAAAGCCATGCCTCGCCCGAACCAAGCCTGATAATGATCCGATTGCAACTTCAAAGCTCTGTTAAAGTTAGCCAGAGCACCATCGCGATCGTCAGCTTCGAGGAGGCGCGAACCCAAATGATAATACCAAGCCGCTTCCAAGTTTTGGATTAAGTTCATAATATTTGCATCTATCTTAGGGATGATTTTACACAAACAATCTGCGGATTTAAACTGTAATTCCACTAAAACTTGGAAAATTTTGATACAGGGCGATCGCCCGTACAAACCGCCCGTAACAACCTCAACTATTTGCGATCGAAACTAACTACTTTCCCAAGACGAAAAGCTCTTTCTGCTAACCATACTCATCGCTGGTTGGAGCTGCTGCGAATCTGAAATCTGCGCGAGTCAAGCAACTATTACCGCATCGCGAATGAGGTTTCCAGTTACAAAAATAGTGAAAATTCCACAGTGCGGGCGGCTCCAATCTCTGCTTGCCAAATTCAAGCAAGCACAACCGCTGTTTGAGCAGTCTCGCTCAACAACAACCTGCCAGCAGCATCAATACTAAAATCCTTCCCCAGCACAAAACCCTTGCCCATCAACCGCTGACAAACTATCAGCGCCGTAATCCGGCGAATTTCTTCCATCACGTCAGCAGGAATCAAATAAGTCAAACTCCAGATCACCGACTCGCAGTCAGACCAAATCAAACGTTCAATACTGACAATCATCAAAGCAGCGACACTTTCAACAGACAGCCGCCCTCTGAGACCGGCAATCAAATCTTTACCAATTAAGCTATTGCGAGTCATCATCGCCCTAGCCATCTTCCCAATTTCTTGTTCGAGTTCTAAATGATTCATGCTTAGCACTGGCTGTTATGTTTTTAAAGCAAGAAGGAGGAGTAACAACAGCGATCGCGATCGGGCTCATCCAGACGGCGTGGCTGACGCAGGCTCTACTGCAACTCCATTTAACAAAGTATACCTAAAGAAAGATTAAAAATGTATCTAAAGGCAGATACAAAAATATATTTTTTGGGAATAAATGTATCAACCAATTTCCGCCAGAGTTTTTACGAGCAGCAAATTGAGTATTTATGCTCAATCAGGCTCGGAGTCAAGTACAAAATGAATAAATTCGCTACTTGACACTCTCCGGCGTTAACGCACGGAGATTCTTTAATCTACGAGCCGACTTGCTGAGGCAGGATTTCTCCAACAACAGTAGAGGTCAACTCTCAAGAGAGCGTTACTTGGCTCAAGACCAAAGGTTCCGGTATGCCCTACCGTACCCAATCCCCGACTTAGGATGTTTCTAGCTGCATTTTTATCACGATCTAAAACACAACCGCACTTACAAATGTGCGTTCTTGTGGATAGCGTTTTCTTGACAATTACACCGCAGACGCGAGCATTCTTGGCTGGTATATTGCGGATTTACCGCCACCGTGATTTTCTCAAACACTTTTCCGAAGTATTCAAGCCAAACACGAAATTGATACCAAGAAGCATCGTTAATAGACTTAGCTAAGCAATGATTCTTCACCATGTTTTTGATTCTCAAATCTTCGTAGACGACTACATCGTTTGACGAGATTACGCACCTTGCAAGTTTTATTGCATGGTATGAGCGCTGTCTACTTATTTTGAGGTGGCGTTTGCCTAGAATCTGCCTAGCCTTGCCCCTGTTATTTGAACCTTTAACTTTTCTGGATACGCGACGTTGAGCGCGTTTAAGAACTCGATCACCTTTTCTCAAAAACCTCGGATTTTCCACCGTAGTTCCGTTCTAGTCGGTGTAATATTCTTTTAAACCTACGTCTAATCCGATTGTAGTGCCATTCGGTTCTATGTTCTCCTTTCTGTTAATATCTACACAGAATTGGACGTACACGCCCGAAGCCCGTTTAACCAATCTTACCCTTTTTATTTGATTGATTTGGTAGAAGTGCAAGTCGCGTGTACCTTTAAGCTTTAATCGCCCAATCCCTTTTTTGTCGGTAAAAGTTATCGACTTTCTATCATCTGCAAGTTTCCATCCAGACGTTTTGTACTCTACCGAACGACAGTCTTTTTGGAATTGTGGATACCCTTTTTTACCGGGAATCTTTTTCTGGCAATTGTCGTAAAATCTGGAAATAGCAGACCATGCTCGTTCTGCGCTCGATTGTCGAGCCATTGAGTTTAGTTCCGAGGCAAAAGGAAACGTAGCCGCAAGTACAGCGCAGTATTTATTCAAGTCGTGCCGACTCACTTTTTTATTATCCATCCAATAGCGCAAACAGCTATTACGAATGAAGTGAGCGGTACGAATTGCTTCATCTACTGCTTTATGCTGATTCTGCTTGCCGTAAGATTTAAACTCAAAAACTAACATGGCTTCACCTCCCGCTTTTATCTTATATTGTTTGAGATAAGATTATTTTGTGAGTTAAAAAAGTTTACAATGATGAAACAGGAGTCTGACGCTTGAGACTAAAGTCTCCCGTGACCTTTCATCCCTGGACTGAAGTCATAGGATTTTCAGCTTGTATCCTATAATAAGGAAGCAGTTACTTCGGATAAACAACAATGGCTCGAAACCAGGCAGACATCGATATTGCCCCCTTGATCGACTACGGCCTGATCGACCCGACTGCGACGCCAGATCAAGTAGAAAACTGTTGCCAACAAGCAGAGAGATTTGGGTTTGCGACAGTGTGCGTGTATCCCGCCTACGTCCGACAAGCAGTGCAATTGCTGCACGGCAAAAAGCCCAAAGTCTGTACTGTTATCGGTTTTCCCACTGGTGCTTCGACTTCAACGGTAAAACTTTACGAAGCTCTAGAAGCCGCAGATAATGGAGCCGTAGAGTTAGATGTCTCTGTTAACTTAGGCTTATTGAAAGCTGGCAGAATCGACGAATTCCACCGGGAATTAGCCGAAATTTGCGAACAAACCGGAAAAACTATCAAAGCAATTATCGAAAGTTCGCTGCTTTCCGATGCCGAAAAACAATTAGCTGCTGAAATTTGTATGGAAGCTGGTGTTGCTTATATAAAAACCAACACTGGCTTTTTTGGCGCGGCGACAGTTGACGATGTGCGACTGCTGAACGAAGTTACGAAGGGACGGATTGGGATTAAAGCGGCTGGGGGAATTCGGACTCACGAACAAGCTTTAGATTTGGTAGTAGCTGGTGCTACTCGTTTGGGGACTTCTCGTGGCCCGGAATTGATCCGCCAGCGCGATAAATTAGGCAATAGTTGATTGTTGACTGTTAACTGTTGACTGTTGACTGTTGGCTGTTGGTTGTTGGCTGTTGACGGTTGACTGTTGGCTGTTGGCTGTTGACTGTTAACTGTTGGCTGTTGACTGTTGGCTGTTGACGGTTGACTGTTGGCTGTTGGCTGTTGACTGTTAACTGTTGGCTGTTGACTGTTGGCTGTTGGCTGTTGGCTGTTGACTACCAATTATTTAAAGGAGTTAATATGGAGAACTTCCAACAGCTACAAGTTTATCAATTAGCCGAAAAAATATCAAACGAAATATGGTTTATTGTTAAAAAATGGGACTACTTTACGAAAGATACGATGGGCAAACAAATCGTGAGAGCGGCTGATAGTGTTGGTGCTAACATTGCAGAAGGACACGGACGGCATAGTTATCAAGATAATCAGCGTTTCGTAAAAATTGCCAGAGGTTCATTAAATGAAACAAGACACTGGTTAAGACTTGCCTATGCTCGTAATCTTTTAACTCAAGAAGAGAGCGATCGATTGCATCCGTTATTGAATGAACTTTCACCAAAACTTAATGCCTATCTTAACTCACTAAAACAAAAAACTAAAGGTTAACAGCCCACAGCCAACAATCAACAGCCAATAGTTAACAGCCCACAGCCAACAATCAACAGTTAACAGTTAACAGCCAACAGTCAACAGTTAACAGTTAACTGTTAACAGTTAACAGCCAACAGTCAACTAACAAATGATTAGAACTTACAAAGCAACTGGAATCAATCTTAAGAGTGCACCGATCGGCGAATCCGATCGCGTGCTGACAGTTTTAACGCGGGAATTCGGCTTAATTCGAGCTGTAGCGCCCGGTGTTCGCAAACAGCGATCGAGCATTGGCGGTAGAAGCGAGTTATTTGTCGTCAACGAATTGCTGATTGCTAAAGGTCGATCGCTCGACAAAATTACCCAAGCCTCCACCGTCGAATCCTATCCGGGTTTGAGCCGCAACTTGGGAAAACTCGCAGCCGCGCAATATCTGGCCGAATTGGCGATCGCCAGCGCCCTTTCCGACGAACCCCAAGAAGACCTCTTCTTTTTGCTGGGCGAACACTTGAGCCGTTTGGAGCGTTTGTCCGATCGCACCGAAATCCAATCCGCCGCCGTGCTCGTCGCCCACCTCGCCCAAGGTATTTTTCACTTGCTCGCCCTAGCGGGCCTCGCGCCCCAAGTCCAAGTCTGCTGCGCCACCAGACAACCGATCGCCCCCAATTTCAACGATCCGAACTGGCAAACCGGCTTTAGTATACCCTCTGGGGGAACCTTTAGCTTGCCAGAATTAGCTAACTTAGAAGCTGAACTATCCTCTGAAATTGGCAACTCCTACAGAGTCGCTTCCCGTTCCCGGCCAACCAGCGACAGCAAACACTTGACAAACCTCCATATAAATGCTAAGGAATTAGCAGCGCTGCAACAGTTGGGTAGTGCAGAACTAGAAGAGGGGATTGCCGATCGCGCAGCTTGGGTATCTGTCGAAAATATTTTGCGACAGTACGCCCAGTATCATTTAGGTTGCACGATTCGATCGGGAAGCTCGATCGACGCTTACTTAGAGAATTTTGAGTTTTAAATTTTAGGTTAAAGAAGTGAACGGGCGATCGTACAGCACCCCGAGCCGGCGGATATCCGAACCTGTCGGCAATTTCAGGTAAATTTCCAACATTCTCGCAACATTAGATAATAGATCAAGTTATAAATTATTAAATTTAGGAGCTAAAAAAGTCAATTTGAACTTCACATCCCCAACCCTGAACCATCCCCAGCGAGCCACCCCCCAATCCTATGATGCGACTGTCCGATTCTGATTTGAGAACATCTATTTTAGCTGCGACCAACCACAAGATGGAAGAACGAGAAAATTGTCCAGATTTTCAGTCTGAGCCTGTTTTGGCCGATCGACAATGGAGCAACGCCCAACACCCAGAAATGGATAAATATCTGACAAATCCAGAAACAGACGCCAGCACAAGTAACGGCCAACCACCCGCAGCAATCCCCCCGCAGCCAACAGCAGAGCCAGCAGCAGAAATATCCGAAACAGTTAGCGAAACTCCCGAAAAAGGCACAGGATTTTTGCCAGTCATCAAAAACCGCAATTTTCTAGCACTGTGGAGCGGACAAATATTCTCCCAACTAGCAGATAAAGTTTATCTCGTACTGACGATCGCCCTCGTAGCCAGCCGGTTTCAAGCGCCAGATCAAAGCATCAGCAGATGGGTATCAGCAATCATGATCGCCTTTACCATACCCGCAGTGCTGTTCGGTGCCGCTGCGGGCGTGTATGTCGATCGCTGGCCGAAAAAAGCCGTGCTCGTAGCCACAAACCTGCTGCGAGGAGGCTTCGTATTAGCATTACCCCTGCTGCTGTGGCTCTCAGACGGTTTTGAAATCGGTCAACTGCCGCTCGGATTCTGCTTGCTGCTGCTAGTAACATTCCTAGTTTCGACACTAACTCAATTTTTCGCCCCAGCAGAACAGTCAGTGATTCCGCTAATTGTGGAACGCCGCCACCTGCTATCGGCAAACTCCCTTTACACCACCACCATGATGGGTTCGGTGATTATTGGCTTTGCCGTCGGAGAACCCTTACTAGCCTTAGCCGACACCCTATTCACCAACCTCGGCGGCGGAATCGGCATCGGCAAAGAAATAGTAGTAGGCGGAAGTTACGCCTTCGCCGGAGTGCTGTTGCTGTTGATGAAAACAGGCGAAAAAAACGAAACCGAACACGAACCGCCGCATCCCCTAGCCGACTTAAAAGACGGCCTGCGTTACATCAACGATCAACCGAAAGTCCGCAATGCTTTAATTCAACTAATTATTCTATTTTCCATTTTTGCAGCCTTGGCAGTTCTAGCGGTGCGGCTGGCAGAAATGCTGCCCGGTATGAAAGCGTCGCAATTTGGCTTTTTGCTGGCTGCGGTGGGCGTGGGGATGGCTGTTGGGGCGACGACTGTCGGCTATCTCGGCCACAAACTTTCTCATTCCCAACTGAGTTTAATCGGATCGGTTGGGATGGCACTTGCTCTGCTGGGCCTTTCTGCATTTACACACCATTTGTGGATCTCGGTGCTTTTTATTACCATGTTGGGTTTATTTGCCTCATTGGTAGGAGTGCCGATGCAGACGACAATTCAATCAGAAACCCCAGAAGAAATGCGGGGAAAAGTCTTCGGCCTGCAAAATAATGCCACTAATATCGCTTTGAGTTTACCATTAGCTTTGGCGGGAGTAGCGGAAACATTTCTGGGTTTACCTGCTGTGTTTTTGGCTTTGGCTGGATTGGCGATCGCTGGCGGTGTCTTAACCTGGTATATTTTCCGTAGCACTAATAGCAAAGTCGATCGACTCCAATCAAATAAGTAAATCCACCTAATGAAACGTAAGATACAGATGACAATAAAGCTTGCTATATAAGCACTCTTCCTTCTTCCTTCTTCCTTCTTCCTTCTTCCTTCTGCTTAACAAACTCTGATTTACTCGAATGCACATCGCTTGGCTAGGAAAAAAATCACCTTTTTGCGGTAACGTCACTTACTCCAGGGAAGTCACCAACGCACTGTTAGACCGGGGATACCAGGTAAGTTTCCTGCACTTTGCCCAAGAAGCCGGCCCGCTGGACAGGAACAATACGGCGTGGAGCATGGCAAATGGGAAATGGGGAGCTTCCATTGCTCAAACTTCATTTACCAATTCGCTCTCGCCAGCGAGTTGCAATGAAGTTTCTTTACCCTGTCACTACAAATCGCAAATTTATACGATTCCGACTCTCAAATCCCGCACCGTGTTGATGAAATCTTTGCGGAGGCTGAAACCCGATGTTGTTCACGCTTCCCTGACGCTTTCGCCTCTAGATTTTCTGCTGCCGGAAATTTGTCAAGAATTGAATTTGCCTTTGGTGGCGACTTTTCACCCGCCGTTCGATCGCAAATTGCGGAATTTGACATCGGGAACCCAACACCTGATGTATCAACTCTACGCTCCGTTTTTGGCTCACTACGACTCAACGATCGTATTTTCTTACATTCAGCGGGAAATTTTGATGAAGTTGGGAGTACCGCAAGAACGGGTAGCCGTGATTCCCAACGGAGTAGACGCGACGAAGTATTCTCCTGGGCCTTCGGGGTTGAAGTCGGAGTTAAAGGCCGATCGACTTTTTGTCTACCAAGGCAGGATTGCGCCGGAGAAAAATGTCGAGGCTCTGCTGAAGGCTTGGAAACACTGTAATTTTGGGCCTGGTAACGTATTGGCCATCGTGGGCGACGGGCCCCTATCCGCGTCGCTGCAACTTTCCTACGGCGAAGAGGAGGGCATTGTGTGGCTCGGATTTGTCGCCGAGGAGGAGCGCCGGATCGAAATTCTGCGCGGTGCAGATGTATTTATTTTGCCTTCTTTGGTGGAGGGACTGTCGCTGTCGTTGCTGGAAGCGATGGCCTGCGGTTTAGCTTGTTTGGCAACGGATGCGGGTGCTGACGGCGAAGCCTTGGAGGAAGGCGCGGGGATAGTTTTGAACACTCAGCGGGTGCGGAGTCAGTTACAAACTTTGCTGCCGCTGTTTTGCGATCATCCTGAGTTTGGAATGCTGCTCGGCCAAAAAGCACGCCAACGGGCGATCGAGCGGTACACTCTCAGTCAGAATATTACTGAGCTCGAAAAGCTGTACTCAGAGGTTTTGCAGAAGCAGCGCGTGCCGTTGCGGGGCTTGGCATAACTTAGTCATTAGTCATTAGTCATTGGTCATTAGTTGTTGGGAATTGGTTATTAGTTATTGGTTATTGGTTATTGGTTATTGGTTACTCGCTACGAATTCCCAATTTCCAATTCTCAATTCCCAATAACAACTAACAACTAACAGCTAACAGCTAACAGCTAACAGTCAACAGTCAACAGTCAACAGTCAACAGTCATTAGTCATATCATGTCCGTTCGATTTCTCCAGCCGAGGCAGAGCAAGAGTGATATGGGTTCCCAGGCAGAGCCTCGGAACCAGTTAAACCAGTCAACGAGGACTAATATTAAACGCCAATTGCGATCGATAAAAACAAACATCGAACTCCATAAAGAAATTCACCTGACCCAAAATCAACGGTACATTTTTAGCCCGAGTCCAAGCAAACACAAGCTGAACGGGTTCAAACTGCCCAACCTGTCCCTGCATAACCACAACGCGCGCCTCATACTGTGCCAAATTTCCCGTCAAACTAAGAACAGTAGTCTGCCGCTCCCATTCATAACCAAGTTGGACACCCGCGTTATAGGGTAAAACATTGACGCTCGCCCCCGTATCCAGTAGCCCAGAAGCTACCACAGAAGCATTCTGGTAAACTAAAGTAATCGGCAAAATAGGGCGAAATCAAATTTCCCCTAAAGCATTATCAACAGATACAAAAGAAAATCGTTCCACATTACTCATCCTTTTGGGCTTTCGATTGCTTTAAAACTCCCAGCATCGTCTGTGCAGCATCAAACGCATCATAGGGCGACCAAACATCACACACCGCCCCAGATGCGATCAAATCCTGTTCCTGACTCTGCATACATCCCATCAGCATTTGTAAGGTTACTTCCTCTACAGAAATACCGCGCCGCTCAGCAGACTGTAAGAGATATTGCTCCAATTCAGGTGATAGATTCAGCGTCAAATTCATAAACCGCTCCTATTTGTTGGTAATTGCTGCGTTAAAACCTTCAATCTTCAATCTAAAATTGCCTAACTTCCCGGACGCAAATAATCCAAAAGCCTATCGCCCGAATCGGCCCGAATCAAAGCAACCACAACATCCGGCAAACTTCCCAAACTTGGATAAACAAAATAACGCGGTTCCCAGCGCGGCCCAAACTTATCTTTAAAACTGTGCAATCCCTTAAAATTATAAAACTTGCTCAAGTGATCCGAAAGATAAATCAAAACCTTTTCTAACCGCCCGGATTTACCCTCTTCTCCGACTCCCGCCAAAGCCGACAAACCCAAATCAAATTCTGCATAGCCCAACTCTTGACAGTGCTGCAACATCGAAGCAAACAAACACTCCATCGTGCCATTTTCTACCTCGGTGCGCCGCCGCATTAAATCAACTCCGATCGCATCATTACCCACAGATATCATATTCGCAAAAGCACTAATTTTACCGTCGGGAGTGTGAATCGCTACGGCGCGCGTTTTCTGCAAATATGCCTCGTCAAACCAACCCACAGAAAACTGTTTTTCCGCACCCTGAACCATTTGCAGCCACTCGTCGCTAACAGATTTCATTTGTCGCATCAATTCCCCACTTAAAGGAGGTTCGTAAAATTCAATACGATGGCCTGCTTTTGTCAGTCGGTTAATCGCAGTTCTTAAGTTTTGATTTGCCTTGCCTTTGAGAGTAAAATTTTTGAGATTTACAATTGCTTCTTCGCCAATTTGTAATACTCGAAAACCGAGAGTAGAATACATTTCTAAATCGTCGGGCAAAGTTTGATAAAATGCTGGATACCAATCGTTGCGATCGCAAAATTCTTGAAACCCCAGAATTGCCTCTTTGCGGTCTTCGGCAGGCCCGATGGGGTCTCCGAGGGCGATCGCGCCTCTACCTTTGGGCACGTAGGCGATCGTACTTTTTCCCGAAGCACTAAAATAATAAGATTTATCCTCAAGCAACGCCAGTCTCGCTAGGGTTGTCCGCCCGTATTCTGCTACAACTTCCTGAGCTTTATTGCGTTCCGAAATACTTGCCGAATTTCGCAGCAGCACCGGCCGCAGCAGCATCAAAAGTGCGTAACCAAGCGTTACCGCACCGACAGCATAAATCGAATCTGCGAAAAAGTTAGCAAACCGAGTTTTCGGAACCAAACCCGCATTGTCCGCCGTAAAAAACATAGCGAAAGTCTGGTACAAAGCATCGTCCAAATTGAAATTAACTGCTCGTTCGTTAACTTCAAAACGCCCGTCTAATATGTAAAAACCAGCCGTACCGTAAGCGAGTGTAAATAACAAAGCGCCTACCAAAACCCGGATTCCTTGAGCAATTGAAGGGCGATCGGATTGAGCGGTAAATGTCTTCCGCATCACCAACAATTGCAACAGCAGCACCCCAGAAAGCAAACTTTCTTCAATATCTAATCCCTTAACTAAATGAACTACGATAGAAACGTTTAACAGTCCCACAGTCAACAACCAAGCAATCCGCTTGCGCCGCAACAAATTAGCGGCCAAAGTTAGCAACATAAACCCGATAACTGCTGCAAAAAAATGGCTGCCTGCACGGACGGTAAAAGGAAAAAACGGTTCCAGCCAATTTCGGCGATCGGGTAAACTGGGAGTTACGGCAGATAGCAGGTTAATAATTCCTACCAATCCAGTTAAAAACGATGCCGTCCATAGTCCAATCCTATTTTTTCGGGATAACACTGTTCACCTTAATAATTTTAATAACATTTGCCCTAGGGATATATTATGAAAGCAATCGCCGATCGCAATTGTGATTTGTGTTCGGGGTAGGCTGGTTTTGGTAAGAAAGCCGGTTTTTTTGTTTGATGAGTTTTATTTAGGTTCGTAGTTGGGTGGGGGCGGGTTTATGTAAATTGTCGGTGGGAATTAAAGATTGTTGGTGAAGTCGCCCCTACCTGGGCAATATTTTTCTTAGCTGCGACTACGACTTGGGGAATATTTTCCTTACCACC
This sequence comes from Tychonema sp. LEGE 07196, assembly GCF_963890365.1. Taxonomy (NCBI): domain Bacteria; kingdom Bacillati; phylum Cyanobacteriota; class Cyanophyceae; order Oscillatoriales; family Microcoleaceae; genus Tychonema; species Tychonema sp. LEGE 07196. The sequence goes on from NZ_CAWPRX010000013.1 coordinate 62,796, forward strand.
CACAGCATAACTAATATCAGCCCGCCCAATCCTAAACCGCCAAGCAAACTCCAGATAATCGTCGCGGTGAAGGGATGAAGCGGGAGGGAAGAATCGGGTTGCCATTTAATGGGTGTATCCTTGATTAGGGATAGGCTGCTGAAAAGATTTGGCCGCCGCCGATCGCAGTTCCGACAAAAAAGATGATATTCTCAATTTGGCGATCGCGCTTTTTATCATTTTATCTCGATCGCGATCTTTCTGCTCTTCTTCCTTTTGCTTGTATAATTGTATTTGTTCGCGATCGCGCTGATGTTCCCTTTCTCCCTGTTCCCCGCTCAACTGCGCCTGTTCGATTTCCACCATCCCGCGAATTGGAGACTGGCCGTTAACAATCGCCCATTTGCGCTCGATTTTCATTCATTGAGTAGCTAGAAACCGGGTTTCTATGAGATTTTCGGTGAGACGCGATAAATCTCGAAACCAACCCGGTTTCTGGGATTTAAGTGTATCTAATTCTGTCGCTTCGTAGCTAGAAACCGGGTTTCTATGAGATTTTCGGTTGGACGCGATAAATCTCGAAACAAACCCGGTTTCTGGGATTTAGGAAGAAATTCGGTTTCTATATAAATCCGGCTTTGTATTGATTAAAACTTAGAATATCTCCCGATTAACCATCGGGAGAATATCAACACTACTCCAGAATCCAAGGACTCAAGCAAGAAGTCCAATTACTCAATTCATCCGATTTGAACCAGAGATTAATTTCTTGGTTCGCAGTTTCCACAGCATCAGAACCGTGAATGATGTTGCGGCCGACATTCACACCAAAATCGCCGCGAATTGTCCCAGGTTCAGAATACAGAGGATTTGTAGCGCCAATGATTTTTCTCGCCGACGCCACCACGCCCTCGCCTTCCCACACCATCGCCACCATTGGCCCAGAAATGATGAAGTCTACCAGTCCCGCAAAAAACGGTCTTTCTTTGTGTACGGCGTAATGCTGTTCGGCTAGTTCGCGACTCGCCGTGATTAGCTTCATCCCTACTAGCGTGAAGCCTTTGGCTTCAAAACGACTGATAATTTGACCGACGAGTCCGCGCTGTACGCCGTCTGGTTTAATCGCTAAAAAAGTCCGTTCCAAGATTAACTCCTATTATTTTCTTAACCGATCCAAAAGATAGAGTAGCTCACAATGTACCCAATGGCAATTCTGGGAAGAGCAAATTGTTATTTTAGACAGAAGTGTCATTGCGAGGAACGAAGCAATCGCCGAGACTAAGATTGCTTCGTTTTAATGAATTATATCGTTTCCGCTTGCATCGGAATGATTTAACCACAGAGAACACAGAGTACACAGAGGGAGAGAATATATATCTGAATCATTCCGATGCTACCGGATTTGATATTATGGCGACTTCCGGCTGCTTTGGGGTGAATAAATTCAAAAAACGCGATCGCTTTGTTTGGTGCTAGAACGCTATGCTTGGAAAGCTTCTCTCCTTCAGAAGTTGGTTGTAGTCGAAGTCGTGGAAGCAACTGCTACGTTTTTTTTCGATTTGAATTATTTACAGAAGCGATGAAAGAGTTGTTCGGACACAGCAAAAAAAAATATTGGAATACTGTGCTGCAAGTATCTTCGATTTCTGCGTTCGATCGCGCTTTTGAGTATCAATAAATCTGAGATTGTTGGTGCCAATAAATCTGCGATGGGGCGGGCGGGTTTTGCCTTTATTTTGTCGCTTTTTTCTGAGATGTTCAGCTAAACCCGCCCCGACAATTAATGACTTACTTAAACTATTACTAAATTGTCTCGGTGTACGGCTGTTTCTACGCCTGCGTAGCCTAAAATTTCTGCAATTTTATCGGACTTGCATCCCTGAATTTGTCTCAGTTCTAAACTGCTATAATTCACAAGTCCTCTGGCAATTTGTTTGCCTTCTCCGTCGCACAACTGCACGGAATCATCTGCTTGAAACTCTCCTTCTACTTGAGAAATTCCGGCAGCTAACAGCGATTTTCCGCCGTGGGAAATTGCTTTGACAGCACCCGCATCTAAATACAGTTTTCCTGCGGGAATTAGCACGTTGGCTATCCAGTGTTTGCGAGCGTTTACTGGGCGAGGTTGCGGCTCGAATTGAGTGCCGATCGACTCTCCGTTAAGTATTTTCTCGATATTACCAGGAAAACAGCCGTCTGTGATGACTGTCCGCACTCCCGATGCTGTGGCGATTCTGGCTGCTTCAATTTTTGTTAGCATTCCGCCGGTTCCCCAACCGCTGCGGGAATCTCCTATTTTGATCTGCAATTCTGTGAGCTGTGCCATACTTTGGACTAGGGCGATCGGCTGCGCGTCGGGATTGCTGCGCGGATCGGCAGAATACAGCCGATCGACATCTGTGAGCACGAACAACCAATCTGCTTCTACCAAACTCGCTACTAGCGCCGAAAGCGTGTCGTTATCACCAAATTTGAGCTCGTCTATCGCTACTGTATCGTTCTCGTTGACGATCGGAATCACGCCCAACTTCAGCAGTTGCCCAAAGGTATTGCAAGCGTTAACATAACCGTTGCGCTGCACTAAATCGCCCCTAGTGAGCAATACTTGGGCGATCGGCTGTTGTAGAGTAGTAAACAAGTCATCGTACACGCGCATCAGCCGCCCTTGGCCCACGGCGGCCACAGCCTGTTTCATAGCGATATTTCGCGGGCGTTCCGTCAAACCCAAGCGCGCGCAACCCACGCCCACCGCACCGGAAGAAACCAAAACTACTCGATGGCCGCTCTGCCGCAAACCTGCTAATATTTCGACTAATGCAGCAATAGTTGAGAGAGCTAAGTTTCCGGTAGTCGATCGAGTCAGTGTCGAAGTTCCTATTTTAATAACAATAGTTTGAGTCATTTCTTATTTGTTATTTGTTGTTTGTTGTTTGTTATGACAATGAGAGCTTTTTTATTTAATTGCGATCGAGTTCCCAACTGCCTATTCATAAACAATATTTTAGATTAATTACTAATATACCTCTCCAATAACTATTGTGGAACAGGCAGGATGCCTGTTCCAAACAGGCTTTTTATGATATGTCTAATCACTGATGATACCAAATCCGGGTAATAGATGATTCGGCGGTTGAAACCCCGTCTGCAAAAACGATGTCGGCAGAAGGCCGACTGGTTCATAAGGGATATCCAAAACCCGAATTTGGTATGACTGCTAACTACTAACCTATGCCCTATGCCCGGTTTGGCCTATGCCCAATTTAATCTTTAATTTTCAGAGTTGCCCCCAAAGCTTGAGAAACCCACACTTCAAAAGAGCGCACCGGATATTTGCGAAGCGCGTAGCCAGCATCAATCATTGGCTCGACTAAAATAGTAAACATACCCAAACGATTGCCGGCCAAAACATCCGTAAAAAGTCGATCGCCCACCATCGCCACCTGTTCCACCGGCAAATTCATCGCCGTCACAGCTTTTCGCAACTTGCGGCGCGACGGTTTAGCAGCACCAGTAATGTAAGGTAGATTCAACGACTCAGCAATTCGACCGATCCGAGTCTGACTTAAATTATTGCTCGCCAACCACAGCGATACTATCGGTTTAATTTCTTCCACCCACACGCTGAGTTCGGGAGAAGCATTCATTGCTGTCATGGGAACGAGAGTGTCGTCCACATCCAAAACTAATCCTTTAATCTGATATTCCTGAAGAATATCTGCAGTTAAATTTACGATCGAATTGCCTAAAACTAAGTCAGGCTGTAATAGTTTACCCCAAGTCATAATGATTTTAGAGTTGAGATTTTAGATTTTAGATTCAGAAATAAGAAATTGGAAGTTAAGGATTAAAAAAGTAAAAAATCTCCAGCAAGCATTATTGCTTTTGCTTTGTTACTTTTTACTTTTGTATTAGTTTTTGCCAATCTATTGACCCGATCGCACTTTTTGGTCAACTTGAGCCACAGCAGCATTGTGTTCGGCCAGGGTGCGGCTGAAAATGTGAGTGCCGTCGTACCGAGCCATAAAATACAGATATTCCGTATTTTCAGGAGCCAGAGTAGCTTCCAAACTGGCAATTCCCGGAGATGCGATCGGAGTTGGCGGCAGCCCTACATTGATATAAGTATTGTAAGGAGAAGGCGTTTCCACCTGCTTAAAAGTCAAAGGCTTCTCCTTAGTTTGCCTGATGCCGAGGGCATATTCAACTGTAGGATCGGAACCCAAGGGCATATTGTTTTTCAGACGGTTATTGAACACGCCTGAAATGCGATTGCGCTCGCTCGCCACCACAGCTTCTTTTTCCACAATACTCGCCAGCGTCACCCACTCTTTCAAAGAAAACTTAGTATTGTTCTGATTTTTTTGATAGACGGGCAAAGCTAACCGCTCGAAACGATCGAGCATTTGCTTGATGACAGCTTCCGGGCTAATTGCATCGCCGTCTAGCTGATAAGTATCCGGGTACAAAAACCCTTCCAAATGAGGCAAGCCGCTGGGTAGCCAAGGGTACTGAGCGTAGGGAACTTGACTCGCCGCCGCCATAAAATCCTTAGCCGGGAAAAAACCTTGGGCTTCAAAATAAGCGCTCATTTGTTGCATCGACCACCCTTCGGGAATCGTGAAACTCTGCTGTGCGACTTCGCCATTCCAAATTTTCTCAGCAACCGCACTCAGAGGCTGAGTCGCCGACAGTTGGTAAGTTCCGGCTTTAAAACCTCCGTTGCGGTTTTGCATTGTCAGCCAGCGGGCCCACATATCCCATGCTCCTGCAGATCGAATTAAGCCCGCGGCTTCCAAATCCTGCCCGATTTGTTGACTGGAAGTACCGGGGGGAATTTGGATGGAAACAGCAGCAGCATCTCCCGAAGAATTTGAGGTTTCAGCGATTTTAGGAGCGGCCGAAGCCCAGCTCCACCAAGCCCAGCCCTGCCAAGCGCAAACACCCCAAATAGCCGGCAGCAACACCAGATAAAACAACCATTTTGAAAGTTGCGGAGCAGCTTTTCGGCTCTCAGACTCGCTGCTTTTTGTCAGTTGTTCTTTGCTCATAGTGCGTTGTCCTCGATAAGCGCCAATTAATTAACGACTAATGACTAACTCTCTGCGATTGTTGACCGAAAGTCAGGGATGCAGCCTGTTCGATCCACCCAAAAACTGATATAAGCCCCCGAGTTCAGTCGTGGAGAGACTAAAATTTTAGACAAGAGTTCAACATCCCAGATTCACCTAGCTGCAAGTAAATCTAAAATCTAAAATCTAAAATCGACGCTCCGCAACCATATTCACGTCTCAATTCAACACCCTGAGCCGACAGGGCAGAAGGCACAATCTCGAAAAAGTTCGATCGGGCAAGCAGTTAAATTCTAATCATAAGATAATCAAAAATTCTGCTTTTTGCCGTCAGGTCTTCTGCCTGCAATCAATATCTAATCAAGCTCGTCAAAAAACTGGTCTTCTAGCATCGGCAACATCGGTTCGAGCCTTTGGAACTCTTCTTCCGAGAGCAATTCTGGCTCGCCGTCATCATTGATGCGAGCCAAGATAAAGAACGGATCGAGAGGAGTATAAATGGCATATTCCTGTTCTTCGTGATAGAAGCTTGTCAGCCACATTAGTTCCTCGAAATCCGACTCTTCATCGGGATCGGTATCCGGTGCCATCTCCTCGTCGGGAAATTCTGGCAATTCGCCAACTACAGTCAGCGTCACCGCCGTGCGCCGGAGTGTCAAGTTCTGCTCTTGCAGCACAACTTGAGCAATATCAAAAATTTTGTCAATTTCGGTCTCGTCTTCTACAGGAATTGCGGCTTCGTCGCTTTCGTCTCCGTGCCAAGTAAAAATTTCTACTGGAGAGTCGATCGGAATCAGCAAAGCATATTCTTGACCTTCTAGGTTCATCGAATGCTCTATGTTGCAAGTCAGCGATCGCCCGAATTCATCCGTCAGGGTGACGGACTCTTCGTTGGAACTGCCATTCTCTTTGCGGTTTGGGGATGAGGACATCGCGTGTATCTTAATTTTCCGTCAATTATTCAGTAATTTGTGCTTGACAATGGGGAGTTTTCGTGGCGATATTCTGGCGGCGCGGGCGATCGCCAGCCCACAAGTTTAAACTGCGAGACTCGCGGCATTTTCCACGCGGAGAGTGCAGCGTTTAAATTTCTGTCTAATCCAGAGCGATACTGAGGACAAATCACAATTTTGTGCTGCTTCAGTACCGAAGGGTACAGCGAAATTTTCTCAAGTATGTCAACGGTTACAGGTGTGCCTAGCAAACTTGCACAACTAGGATATCACGGCTTTGTTAAAAGCTATCACGATTGGGAACAGGGGCGATATTTTGTCTTCTCATATCCAACCACCGCTGCAAAATCAGGGCTGCTGCTTTGCGATCGATCGAACCCTTATTTCGGGAAGGCGACATTCCTTGTGCTTGAATCAATTCCTCTGCCTCAACCGAAGTCAGGCGCTCATCTACGTATTCTAGGGGGAGCTCTAAGGCCTCGGCGATGCGGCCAGCATATTTCTGCACTTGTCGCGCTTGATTGCCCAATTCTCCGTTCATGGAGTAGGGCAAGCCTGCAACCAAAATTTTCACTCCGCGCGATCGGACGAGTTCTTGCAGGCAAGCTACGTCGCGATCGAAGGACGATCGCACTAGAGTAGTAATCCCCGTAGCGATTAAACCTGTGCCGTCACATCCGGCGATGCCGACTCGTTTGCTGCCGATATCTAATCCGAGGGCACTAATCCATAATTTTTCGTTGGACATTATCGATGGATTTTAGATTTTAGATTTACTGTTTTTTGGCGGACACAATTTTATTTAACGAACCGCGAAGGCGCAAAGAACGCGAAGGAATTAAGAGAAGAAAGTAAGAATATGATAGGTAATCTTAGGTTGATATCAATCAAAAGCAGAAGGGAATTTGTGTAAATATGACAGAAAAAAAGTAATTTTTTTTCTGTTTTCTACCTTCTACCTTCTGCTTTCAATTGTTAAGAATTGAGTTCTCCTGGCGCGCCGCCGTCTTGAGGCAATTCCGGCAAATTCAGAGGCAAAATGCTGTTTGCATCTGTTGCTGCTGATTCGGAATTTTGACCGTTCAAGGGGTTAATTCGATCGGCTTTACCGTTTCCTGAGTCCGACAAAAACGGTTTAATCTCTGAGGACGCGGGCCCTGCTGCGGCTTCCCCAGCCATCGGGCCTAGCCAGGACATCCGACCCGGTACTGGTTTGCGAGTTGGTTGGAAGCTCTGCAACATTTCTGATAGTTGGAGTCCTTCGAGGGAGACTAACTTTGATTCGCGCAGTTTGTGCCATACCGATCGAGACATCAGCAAGCTGTGTTCCACGCGCACGGCTCCAAATTGCTCTAAATAAGCTTCGCGTTCCGGTTGATAGTCGGCGGAAGCTAGTTGCAGGCTTTGAACGGGGAAGTCTTGAACGAGTCGCGCCATCTGGGATAGCAGTTCTGGGTACAGCCAAGTGTAGGCCGGGTGTACGGTCAACTGGGCGACGTGCGGCGCTTGGCCGTTGCGGGATAGCTGCACCTGAAAATAGCCGATCGCGGCTTTCCGCTGCGGTTCAAACACGTAACCGCTGACTACTTCTGTTTTCGCCAGCCATTGTCTGGCACCTTCGACTAAAGCGCCGAAAAAACTGGTTTTGAAGTCTTGAATGTGCCGATCGAATACTTGGCGCACCAAGGGCGGCATCGATGCGGTATCGAGTTGATACAGCAATTGAGCGTCCGCGTTGCTGACCGGCAGCAGGTTGGGCAAATCTGGCGTTGAGTTTGCCATGAATTGCAGGCGTTCTGGGGCGATCGTCCAGTAAGTCATCTGCGCCAACGGCTGAAACCCGTTCTGCCGGTACAAAGCCAGGGAGTTTTTGTCGCCGACGTTCACCTCCAACAGCCACGTCCGCGCCTCCCAGATTGCCTCAAAGCAGTACCGCAGCAGCATGGAACCAATGCCTTTGCTGCGGGCTTCTGGGTCTACTCCGATGCGATCGATCCGCCAAGTGCTGCGGGTGCGGTTGAAAGGAGAAATCTGAATTATGCCCTTAACTTTCCCCTGTTCTTCAGCAACGTGGGCCCTAAACAAAGACTGACAAGGGTTGGGAAACAAGCTAAGCAGCTTTAGCATTCCGTACCAGCGACGAATCTGCTGCAATTTTTTACCTAGTACCAAGTCGCAGCTTGCACCCTTGCGTTTTTCTGGTTGTTCGGCTGTTTCCGCGCACAGTTGTTCCATCGCCTCGATGTCGCGGTACTGAAACGGGCGAATCACAACCTGGTTTTGGTTTTGAGAGGTAAATGAAGTCATAGCACGAAAGTGGGGAATGGAAGTTTTTAAATAAAATTTCAGAAAGGGGAAAAGTTAGGGAAGTTTTGAGTTTTGAAGGCGTTAATTTTGCGTTCAAAACTTAGAACCTGTTCGGGGACGCGACCTACAAAGAAACCGGGTTTTTTACTCTTTCTGTGGGTTACTGCGAAGGAAACGCTTTTAAAAAACCGGTTTCTGGCAGCCCGTGCGTCCGCGAACTAAAAACTTTTGATGCTTCTCCCTTTCTCGATCGAGCGAAAATTAAAAATTTCAAATCATCTTTTTTTAATTTTTAATTTGAATTTTTAATTTTCAGTTTTAAAATCAAGATTTCTGTGGCAGAGGTCGAATCAATACGACCGGTGTTCGCTCGTCAGCATTCCCGGCGGGGTTGCTTCGCAAGGCTTGCTCTAAAAATGTTACCGATAAATCGGAGGTCGCTGCTAATATCTTAACTGCTTTCAAGTCATTGGCGTCTACGATCGCCGCCGCAAGTCCAGTTTCTCGTTGAATTTCTTCTACAACTTGCTGGGGATTGTCCGGGCCAAGCACAATAAATTGGTCGAAGGGAGGCAAAGTCCCGGTAACGTCGTCGATTAGCCTTGCTTGTTCCCCTGCTAGTTGGTAAAAGACTCCCGGTTTACCGAATATTTTAGCTACAGAGCCGATCGCAAATGCTGCGACTACGCGCCAAGGCCCAACTACATCCACCAAAGTTTGCATTCCGCAAGCTGTGGCCAAACTCGACATCGGCAAGAAAAACAAACAAACTCGCTTTGCTACCCATCCGGGTTTAACTTCGCTGGGGTGGTGGTAGCGTCCCTGCATCAAAGCTAGGGGAGTTTCTGCAAGGGCGACAATATCGCCTTTCTGGGCGCGCGGCAGCACGTAGCGCTTGACAATTTCGACGGGATCGTCTAGTTCTGCCAGTATGTGGGTGCGAATCGGCAAAACTTCGGCAACTCCGACATTGCGGGCGACGGGTACGGTGTCCGAGTTGGGAAATTGCAGCGGGACTACGACGTTGCGGATTTTGGGGATGCGCCCGCCCGGGCCGTAGGTGACGAAGTGTACTTGCACCCAAGCTGACTGCAATTTGGTTAAATCTTGCCCTTGAATGTCTACAGAAACTTTAATTTTGGTGTTTTGTTGGGCTTTTACAATATAGCCGAACCAGTAATCGTCCGATCGGGCTTTTGCGTCTTTGTGACAAGGAATCACTTTTGTCTGGAAAGTCACGCCATCCAAACTTGCGTCTGACAGCAGTTTCACCTCTGCGCGCACTTCCGGCAACATCACCTCGAACCGCTGTGTCAGGTTGCGGAATTCCATTTCCCCGACTAAAAGATAGCGATTGGGTTCGTTTATGGCTAAGTGCCATTCTCCGGCTGTAAGTTCTAGTTTATTTGCACTCCCAGTCCGGCGATAGTTCAACTCTAGGCCCAATCCGCCCAATGCTAGCAGCGAACCTGCTGCTGCGATTCCTGTTGCTAAACTCTCAATCACTCAAATCACCGCCAATAATATTTTGTGTTTACTGTAGTCGATATCGGGTACTTCGCGATCCGATCCGGCAGTAATTGGAAGTTGTGGGGGTTGTTGGGGGCGGGGTTGGGAGTGGGATGGGCGCGATCGAAATAGATTTTTCGGATGACTTGCACGGGATGGCGGGAAATTCGGGTAGACTTTATGACTGCCCGAACAAATCTGATCGCGGTTTTTATTCCAACCTTGCTCTCACTTCATCAGCCGACAACTGAGGCAATTGTTCGACAAACAATGTCAATTCATCGACAGGCATTGCTAATAAATTGGTAAGGGCAGCAGGCAGAATATCCTCCAATTCATTTTGGCGCATTCTCAAGACATTTTCTGCCAATAATCTCACCGCTTGTTGTCTTCCTGCTTCATCCACTGTCAGCATGGATATTGCCAGCAACAGCACTGTAAATTCCGCAGCGGGCAACTTTGATATTGGAGATAAAAAAGCTGTCATTTTCGAGTTGACTTCTCCAAATCGCACTTGCAGGAAATTCTCTAAAATTAAGCGCTGTTGTGCTTGCCTGCCTTGTTCTAATCCTTGTTCTAATCCTTGTTGTTGTGCGGCTTCTAACTGTTCTCTAAAAAGTGATGGGATCGCCATAATTAACTCCCGCTCTTCTGGCTGTAACTCTTGTTCGGTATCGGTTACTAAGTTTGACTGTAACTGATACAGCAATTCTAGCGCGATAATCCGTAACGGATCGTCGGTTGCTAAAGAGCTCAGTTCGGCGATCGCCCTTTGCTGCACTTTTCCTTTGCCTAAAATCCTCAGCCACAACGTTTCGGGAGTTTCGGGCAATTGGTGAATCACCACCATTGCCGATTTCAAATGCCTCGGCAAAAAATAAATGCCATCGAGCCAATCATCCGGCTTGGGTATCGCGCCAAAACCCTCCAGCAGTGCTTTCGACGCTGTAGGTGTCAAAATCCACAATAAGGGCAGCTTAGCATCGTCGTAGCGAGTATTTTCTCTTCTGGCTTGTCGCTCCAATTCACCCCGCAAATCCCATAACTTACTCATACAGCTAATGACTTCGCCGACAGTTGCTGCATTGCGAAACGGTTCAAAAATTGCCGCCGTATCAGCCATTTTTCCCAACAATCCTAAAGTTGCTGAGTATTCGGGAATTACAGTGCTGGGAATGAAATAAACATCGATTTCTCGGACTTCGGCAGTAACATCATGCCCGATATTCACCGTTCCGATGGGAGACAGCAGTTCTGTCAACAAGTCTTTGGCAAAGCGATCGTGAATAAATCGCGTCATAAAAATTTAGTTTCATATTTTACGATTAAATTTTATCAGGTTGCTGTCAGATATTTAAGATATTTTATCTGACAACCAGCACGCAAACATAAAACCATCAAACACTCAGATACCCGACTTTTTCAAGAAGTCGGGTATCTAACAGATATCGCATTTTACGTTCATTTAGAATGCAAGCTGCAATCAATATGCAATTTGTAAAGTCACAGAAGCATCTACCTCCTGTTCGCCTCCCACCACAGGCGTTGCAGCATTAGCATCAGCCTTAGCAGCAAATTGGCGGTACACGGGAGCTGGCGCGCTCGCATTGTTGACTTGAATGCTGAGAATTTCTCCCCGTTTGAGGTTGAGCGCGCTCAAGACTGCATCCGCTTGCGATTGAGCGTCTTGAGTGGCTTTTTTGAGTGCTTGTTTTTGAGCTTGTTCGATCGCGCTTTCGGCGGCCACAAAACTCACACCTTGAATGCGCGTTGCTCCGGCGTTCACCGCATCGTCGAGCAAAGTGCCTGCAGATTCAGTATTAATCCGAAAAGTGACGGTATTCGTCGCCGTATAGCCCGTCAAGCGCTGCTGGTTGTTTTCGTAGCTGTAATTCGGGCTGAGGGTAATGCCGGCAGTTTCGAGTTTTTCTACTTGGCGCGATCGCAGCAACTCTACCACAGCGGACGATCGCCTCGCCGCTTCCTGCTGCACCGCAGTCGCCGTTTTCCCCTGCACCTCAACACCCAGCCGCACTTGGGTTTTAGTTGTAGGAATCGCTTCCACACCCCGCCCGGTAACAGTCAGCGTTCTGATCCGCTGTTCTTGAGCCACCGCCGGGTCTAACCTCACAAAACTCACGAAAGTTAACGTTAAACACAACGCTGTTAACAGACTGCGGAAATTATTTCTAGTACCGCGCCGCAAATTTGAATTCATAACTTTGATTATCCTCACATACAACAGATGCTATATTTTACTTTGCCACTGAAATTGCTAAATATCCGGCTTGTTACATTTTTGGCAACTAAAAAAAATATTAGTCATTAGTCATTAGTCATTAGTCATTAGTCATTAGTGATTGGTCATTAGTCATTAGTTATTACTATATGCAATCCTTAAAACAAGTGGCCCGCCGACTCAAAAAAGAGACTTACGCTGTTTATTTAGCCAGTACAGACCCGAGAGTACCTTGGTACGCCAGAATTTTAGCAGGTCTTACGGTTGCCTACGCTTTTAGCCCGATCGACTTAATACCCGATTTCATACCAATTCTCGGCTACTTGGACGATTTGATAATTGTACCTTTGGGAATTTGGCTGGTACTGAAGATGATTCCCCCACAGGTTTTAGCCGAGTGTCGGGAAAAAGCCGCTGCTGAAATAGAGCGAGAAAAACCGATAAATCGGGCTGCGGCTGCTATAATTATTGTTATTTGGATTGGCTTGGGAATATTAGCTGCAATTTCGATCAAACAAATATTTAAACATTAGAATACCTGGCGGTTGAAACCGCGGCTGTACAGACAAAACCCGGATGGTGCGCGGGTTGAATAATAGGCGGTGAAAATTATGTTTTACCTTATTCTCTCTTCGTCCGCGCACCATCCGGACATCGTTTGTGTAGACGCGGTTTCAACCGCCAGGTATTCATGATATTATGTTATGGGGCGATCGCACTTAACCTTAAAAAAACTCGCGGCATCACATACCAAGTATTATTTATCCCTTAAAAAAATCCAACAACTAACCATCCAACGATGACTCAAACTACTACCGATCACCTCAGCCACCTCAACCCATCCCAGCGCCAAGCAGTCGTCCATTACAACGGGCCGCTGTTAGTAGTAGCGGGGGCTGGTTCGGGGAAAACCAGAGCTCTAACTTACCGCGTAGCAAACTTAGTTCGCACCCACCGAGTCGATCCCGAAAATATTCTGGCGGTGACATTTACGAATAAAGCCGCTAGAGAGATGAAAGAAAGAATTGAAAAATTGCTGGCTACTCAGCAAGCTGAAGCGGAATATGGGAAACCTTTGGCAGATTTAGCGCCGGATGTGCAAACCAGATTGCGATCGCAAATTTACCACAGAATTACCAAACAGATTTGGATGGGGACTTTTCACTCTCTGTGCGGCCGGATTCTCCGCTACGATATTGAGAAATATCAAGACGAAAAAGGCCGCCAATGGAAGAAGAACTTTTCGATTTTTGATGAGTCAGATGCTCAAAGTCTCGTCAAACAAATTGTTACCAAAGTCCTCAATTTAGACGATAAGAAATTTGACCCGCGCAAAGTCCGCTATGCCATCAGCAACGCTAAAAATCAAGGTTGGTCGCCTCAAGAATTCCTCGCAGCAGAACCGGATTACCGAGGGCGGGTAATTGCGGATGTTTACAGCCGCTACCAAGATGCTTTAGCCGCCAACAACGGCTTAGATTTTGACGATTTAATTCTAGTTCCGGTTAAACTCTTATCCCAAAACGAGCAAGTATTAAGTTATTGGCATCACAAATTCAGACATATTTTAGTTGATGAATACCAAGATACGAACCGCACTCAATATGATTTGATTCGGATGTTGGTCACAAATAATGTTGACCCGAAAGAGTTTGATAAATGGCAAAATCGCTCGATTTTTGTGGTGGGCGATGTCGATCAATCTATTTACAGTTTTCGGATGGCTGATTATACCATTTTGCTGGAATTTCAAGAGGATTTCGGCGATGGTTTGTCGGACGAAAAAACTCAGACGATGGTCAAATTAGAGGAGAATTATCGATCGCGCGAAAACATCCTGGAAGTCGCCAACCACTTGATCGAACACAATACCGAACGCATCGAGAAAGTTCTGCGCCCGACTCGCGAACCCGGAGCTCCGATTGTGGTATGGCGCGCCGACAATGAATTAGAAGAAGCGCAATTTGTAGCCGGTCAAATTCAGTCCCTGAAGCGCCAAAATTCCGAATACGAACACGGGAGTAACTTTGCGATTCTCTACCGCACCAACGCTCAATCTCGTTCCTTTGAAGAAGCGTTAATGTACTTGGATATTCCCTACAATATTGTCGGCGGCCTGAAGTTTTACGATCGCAAAGAAATCAAAGATATCCTAGCATACCTGCGGGCGATCGCCAATCCCGACGATAGCGTCAGCCTCAAACGCATCATCAACACTCCCCGCCGCGGCATTGGCGACACGACATTTGGTAAAATCGAAGACGCTGCAACTCAATTAGGTATTCCGCTGTGGGAAATTCTCAGCGACGAATCTTCTGTAAATACTCTAGCAGGGCGATCGGCAAAAGCTATAATTAAATTTGCCGCCATGATTGGTAATTGGCAACAAAAACTTGAAACTACGCCCGCGTCGCAAATTGTCCAAGGAATTATCGAAGATTCTGGTTACATTGACGATTTGAAAAATCAAGGAACCGAAGAAGCAGAAAATCGCATTGAAAACGTGCGAGAATTGTACAACGCAGTGCTGCAATTTGAAGAACAAAACGAAGAACCGACGCTAACATCATTTTTAGCAAAAGCATCCTTAGCATCCGATTTAGATGATTTGAAAGAAGACGATTCCCGCGTGTCGCTGATGACGCTGCACTCAGCCAAAGGGTTAGAATTCCCCGTAGTATTTTTAGTCGGAATGGAACAGGGTTTATTTCCCAATTTCCGCAGTTTAGATGACCCGAAAGCAGTTGAAGAAGAACGCCGTTTGTGCTATGTCGGCATCACTCGCGCCCAAGAATTGCTATTTCTCACCCACACTCGCGAACGCCGCCTCTGGGGAGGATACCGCGAACACTGTACGCCTTCGCTATTCTTGGGCGAATTACCGACACATTTGCTGGCTGGAAGTGCGAAGAAAACTAAGACTATGAAAACTGCTGCATCCCAGGGAAAAACTAATAATTCAGCCGCCCATTCTGGGAGTTCTCCATCAGAATGGAAAACGGGGGAACGGGTTTTTCATCATGCTTTTGGAGTTGGAGAAATTACCCACGTTTTGGGAGTGGGCGATAAAACTAATCTGGCAATTAAGTTTAAAGGTTTGGGGCGCAAAATCATCGATCCGAGGACGGCCAAGTTGCAGCGAGTGTAATAGAAAAGACTCCAAGAATACCCGGCGGTTGAAACCGCGTCTGTACAGGCAAAACCCGCCTCTGCAGGTTGAAGAATGGGCGGTAAAAATGGCGGTAAAAATTACATTGTTTTCTTCAGTCTGCGGAGGCGGACATTGTTTGACAAGATGCGGTTTCAACCGCCGGATTTTCTTCTATTATTCGATTACCTGAGATTCCACACGCCTGTATTTACCAGCCAAACGTTCTCGACGCTGGCGGCGGTTGTCAGCTTCAAATATAGCGATTAATTCATCCAGGTTTAGAGTCAAAGCGTCCAACTGTTGGCAGACTTCACGCATCTTTTCAACGTGTCGCTTTCTGGTTTCAGCGTCGGGGATTCTAGGTTGTTGATTCATGGCAAATTCCAATCTATTTTGATTTCTCGGATAGTTGCTTCTGAGGCATCGACAGCCGCCTCTGTTTGTTCTATCGTTCTATACAGAAAGTTTAACGTATCCGCAGTCGCAGCGGGTTGAGATTCTGCTACCTGCTGCAAAAGCCTGTACAAACGATTGTAAGGGTTTCTCAACCTTTCCTTAACATTATCTAGGGATTCTAGTTCGGGGAGTGTTGCTTCTGTCTCGCCAAACTGCTGCATTAAAATATATTCTGTGGCGGTTGTTTCGTTGAGGATTTCCACTAGCCGCCGCTGTAATGTGAAAATTGTGTTCAGGATGTCATCAGGTAGCTTTGCCATTGTCCTTGATTTTTAGGAATAACAACTTAACACAATATAGCAGAATGTTTGTTTCCTCCCATTTGAGTTTGAATCAAGAGCGATAGCCATCCCAATTTACCACATTTAAACCTAACTAAAAGCATTCAGGGTAAGCTGTTCAGCATTTAAACTGTATGCCAAAAAACAATAAAAATCTTGTGGGGTGGGCTTCTAGCCCGCCCTGAACATACAATTTAAATGTCCGACAGATTACCAGCATCCATATCGATCCGTGAGGTCGCTTTCTTCAATCCTTTAATCTAAAATCGATCGCACTTCGCATCGCCAAAAGCGCAACTCCATAAGCAGCCGCAGTCTGAACAGGAGTTTCCACCGGCACTTTCAAATAACGTTTTCTAATCGCACTCCAAACCGGATTTTTTGCGCCGCCGCCAGCAGTATAAACCTTTGTCAAAGGTGTTGCACCCAACTCCTGCAATAATTGATATCCCCGCGCTTCAATCCGCGCGATACTTTCTAGCAAACCGTGCAGGAATTCCACAGAATCAGCGGGACGCGGTTCGAGTCTGGGCGCTAAATTCGGGTCATTAATTGGAAAGCGATCGCCCTTTTTCAACAATGGGTAATAATCCAGCAAACTCTCTTGTTCGGGATTAATTTGTGTGCTACAATCAGCTAATTCAGCATCAGTAAAAAAGTGTCGCAGCACCGCACCTCCGGTATTAGAAGCGCCTCCAACCAACCACAAATCGCCTAATTTATGGCTGTAAATCCCGTATCGAGAATCATCTACGCGGGTATGACTTAACAGTTTGACGGCTAAAGTAGAACCGAGAGAAGTTACTGCTTCTCCTGGTGAATTGACACCGCTTGCTAAAAATGCTGCAATGCTATCGGTTGTGCCGGCACAAACTGTACAATGGCGGGGAAATCCGAAGCGACTCCTCACTTCATCTTTAACTTCCCCCACAGGCGTGCCCGGTGCGACAACTTGTGGCAATTTAGGCGTTGCAGCGCCGGCAATTCCCTGGATCAGCCAATCGGGATAGCACAAAGTATCAACATCGAAACCGAGTTTTAAAGCATTGTGATAGTCGCTAATTCCTAATTTTCCGTGCAGCAAAAATGCCAGCCAGTCAGCTTGATGCAGGAAATAAAGCTTCTCAACAACAGGCAAGATGCCTGTTCCACAAAGATTGAATTGTGTTGTGGGGTGGGCTTCTAGCCCGCCCTCCTGCCACCAGAGGAGTTTTGCCAGACTGGATGTAGCGCTTAATACTGTGTGGTTATCCGGGGCGATCGCCCGCAACGTCTCTGTCACGGCTGCACCGCGCGCATCGTTGTATAAAATGGGTTCGCATACGGATATACCGTCAGTATCGCACAGCATGACTGTGGAAGATGTGCCGTCAAGGGCGATCGCCCTTACCTGATTGCGGATTGCTGGGGGGATTTGCTCAATTACAGCCGAGAGTGCATTTTGCCACACCGAGGGCAATTCCGACTGTCGATCGTTAGCAAAAGTGTATTCTGTCTCGCAATGGATTGTACCCTGGGAGTCGATGATTGTCGATCGCGCGCCCGTAGTACCGAAATCTATTCCCAAATAAAGATTCATTGATTACTCCCGCGAATTTTTCTATATCTCAGAAACCGGGTTTTTTTACGAAAATCTTTCGCTGTCACCCACAGATTAGGTAAAAAACCCGGTTTCTTTGGCCTTAGCGCGTAAGTTCACGGCTTAAGCATGGGGGCTAGAAACCCGGTTTCTACGAGTTTTGCGTTGAGTGACGAGAAATATAGCAAGAAACCGGGTTTCACCAGATTATCGTGCTTCTACATATTCACAAAGCGTAGTTGGTTGGGGAATCGGTAAACCTTCTTCTCGCAATCCTTCTAAGTGAAATTCGATCGCTTCTTTAATTTGCTGCTGTACTTCCGCAAGGGTAGCGCCTGTGGCTGCACATCCGGGTAAATCTGGTGGATATGCTGAATAGTTATTGGGTGTTTTTTCAATGACAATGGCATAACGCATCATTTTATCTCGAATTTAGAGTAAATTAAGATTTACGCACTGACCAAAGAAACCGGGTTTTTACCGAATCTGCTGACTGCAACCAAATATTTGGCAAAAAACCCGGTTTCTGAACCCTAAACAGTTTGTGTTAGCCAATTGCTACGATCCGAATTTCGCAAGTCTGTTGTTTGAAGAGTGATATCAAAGCGTAATATCAAATCCTCTCTTCATCGGAATAGTAAATTCACTGTTAACAGTTAACAGTTAACTGTTAACATCCTGTATGAGTGCAACCGGAATTGATATGATATCTCGGTGAATAACTTGGCGAGAGTGAATGAACTCGAATACTGGCAGTAAATTATTAAGTAAATTGCGAATCTGCGTTTCGGTAAAATATCCCTTAGATTTTAGTGTTTGGGCTAAATTTTCACCGTCGATGAATTCTTGGACTAAATACTGCCGTTCATCTTGACTAAAATATGCTAATAATTCAGGAATTTGAGAGTGTTTACCCAACTGTTCGAGGCGGACTGCTTCAAGCTCAAATAACTCAGCAGCTTTCTGGATACTAGAAGCGCCTTGAAATTGGGGATAAAATTGTTTAATAACACAGGGTGGTTGTGAGGGTTTATACTCGTCAACAGCTAGAAAAGTGCGCCCAAAGCCTCCTTGTCCAATGATTTTTTGGGCTCGGTAGCGATCGCCCAATAGCAGTTTATTCCCACATTCGTGACAGAATTTTGTATAGCCAGACGGGTTTTGGAATAGGCAATCAGGGTTTAGACACTGGCTCATAAAATATGCTTATAAATTATAGATTAAAGCTCTTGATGGGATGCCAGCGGAGATGGCTTTAAATGTGGAACAGCAGAGTCAGGTAAAGAGACGGCATTGCCGATATGTGTCAACTTAAGTCTGAAACCTTTGTATCTCTCGCTGTTATCCGAGGCAAGATCCCCCTAAATCCCCCTTAAAAAGGGGGACTTTGATCGGACTATTGTCCTCGTTAACTTAAACCCGAAAACCTTTGTATCTCTCGCTGTTATCTGAGGCCAGATCCCCCTAAATCCCCCTTAAAAAGGGGGACTTTGAGAAGATTCTTGTCCCCCCCTTAGCAAGGGCGGCTAGGGGGGTTCTAGGCCTTAATCACCAGATAGCTATCTGTGACTACGTTTAACCTTAAATTGACACGAATGATTGCCGTGTCCCTAATTAAACTTTTGTCCCGCACTCAGGACAAAACTTATTGATCGAAACATTCTTCGCGCCGCAACTCGGACAATAAATCAACTCTGCCGATGGCAACGTGCTGCGTTCCGGCAAACCAACCATTTGAGCGTTACTTTTGCCCGGAACTACCATCGGATAGCAGTTTTCGTCCCTCGTCACCTTCACGTTCATCAGCACAGGGCCGTCGTGAGCGAGCATTTGGGCGATCGCACCCTCCAACTCATCCGGCCGCGAAACCTGCATCCCCTTCACGCCATAAGCTTCAGCCAGCATCGCAAAATCCGGCATCCCCACAGTCATGTTCGACGACGAATAACGCTCGCCGTAGAAAGCCTGCTGCCACTGCCGCACCATGCCCTGCCAGCCATTATTTACAATAACAGTCTTGACATTAATGCCGTATTGTGCTAATGTTCCCAGCTCTTGAATATTCATTTGGATGCTAGCGTCGCCAGCAATACAAATGACTTGCTCGTTGGGTAGCGCCATTTTCGCGCCCATCGCCGCCGGCAGCCCAAAACCCATCGTTCCCAAACCAGCGCTGGAAATCCAGCGGCGCGGCCCGTTGTTTAAGAATTGAGCCGACCACATTTGATGTTGGCCGACATCCGTCGTGTAGTAAGCATCCGGCGCTTGAGTAGCCAACTGAGAAATCACCTCTTGCGGAGACAAAATGTCGGGGTAGTGGGGTACAACTAACGGATAATCTTGTTTCCAGCGATCGATCCTGTGCAGCCATTCCGCAGTTTGTCCGGGAGTACCCGAAACACCTGTTTCCCGACAGCGGCGCAGCAAATCCATCAAAACTTGCCGGACATCTCCGACAATCGGCACCTCCGGGCCGCGATTTTTACCTACTTCCGCCGGATCGATATCGATGTGAATCACCTTCGCGCGGGCGGCAAACTCGTCTAATTTGCCCGTGACGCGATCGTCAAACCGAGCTCCTACAGCCACCAGCAAATCGCACTCGGTAACGGCAAAATTAGCGTAAGCAGTGCCGTGCATCCCCAGCATTTTCACCGACAAAGGATGTTTTTCGTCAAAAGCGCCTTTCCCCATCAGCGTTGTCGTGACAGGTAATTGGAACATCTCGGCGAGTTCCTTAATTTCTTCGTGGGCCCCGGCTGCGATCGCCCCGCCGCCCACATAAAGCAAAGGACGCTTCGCTTCCTTCAGCAAATGGATTGCTTGATTAATTTGCCGGGGATTTCCCTTGACTGTCGGGCGATAGCCAGGAATTCTCACCGATCCGGGTTCTACCGGCAGATACTCAAACTCTTCTAAACCGACATCCTTGGGCACGTCAATCAACACCGGCCCCGGCCGCCCCGTACTCGCGATGTGGAAAGCTTCAGCCACAATTCGGGCCATGTCTCTCGGGTCGCGCACTACATAGGAATGCTTGACAATGGGCAGAGTAATGCCGTAAATATCAGTTTCCTGAAACGCATCAGTGCCGATCGCCGGACGGGGAACCTGACCGGTCACAATTACCATCGGGATAGAATCCATGTGGGCCGTCGCAATCCCCGTCACCAAATTAGTTGCACCGGGCCCGGAAGTCGCGAAACAAACCCCAACTTTTCCGGTAGCGCGGGCGTAACCGTCGGCGGCGTGGGCAGCACCTTGCTCGTGGCGTACCAGAATGTGATCGATCGCCCCTGTTTCTTCAGCCCGGTATAGTTCGTCGTAAAGTGGCAAAATTGCGCCGCCGGGATAACCGAAAATATGCTTGACACCGTGGCGGATCAAGCTATCGATTAAAGCAAATCCACCCGTTGCACGCTTGACGGCTACTTTAGTTTTTAATTGCACTGATTTTTTTACCTCCAACTAACTATGAATTTTAATGAAAGCTTTGATACTACTTTAATCTCTACGATCGAACTCTGGTAGTTCACCGGCGGATATTTTACAAAAAGTTTCGCGCTGGGGCGGTGTGCGATCGTCCGATCGCAAAATTGTGGAACAGCAGAGGCAGAAAAGAAATAGAAGAAATCGCGGTTTCTATGCCGGTTTACCGCGATCTGACGCTATAGGGCATTGGGCATTGGGCCGAAGGGCTCTAGCGTTGCGGAGGGATGGGGCATTGGGCATTGGGCATTGGGCATTGGGCCGAAGGGCTCTAGCGTTGCGGAGGGATTGGGCATACCTCACCACGCGATCGAACCGCTATATGTTAGAGATCGATCGCCAAAAGAAAGCCATCTTCCTTCTTCCTTCTCCCCTCTTCCATCTTCCTTCTTCCGACGGACTTACATCCGTTACATCCGTTACATCCCGTACATTGCTCGTTGCCGAACTTCCTTCTTCCGACGGACTTACATCCGTTACATCCGTTACATCCGTTACATCCCGTACATTGCTCGTTGCCGAACTTCCCTCTTCCGACGGACTTACATCTGTTACATCCGTTACATCCCGTACATTGCTCGTTGCCGAACTTCCTTCTCCCCTCTTCCTTCTTCCCTCGAACCTCGAACCTCTTCCGACGGACTTACATCCGTTACATCCCGTACATTGCTCGTTGCCGAACTTCCCTCGAACCTCTTCCGACGGACTTACATCCGTTACATCCGTTACATCCCGTACATTGCTCGTTGCCGAACTTCCTTCTTCCGACGGACTTACATCCGTTACATCCGTTACATCCCGTACATTGCTCGTTGCCGAACTCCCCTCGGACTTCTTGCCAAAGTTCACAGAGCATCCTTTAAGACTTTGCGAGTGTGGTGCCAAGCTACCATGCCCATCACCGAGACCAAAAAGCCCAAACTCAGCAGCACGATCCGCAAACCCAAGTCATCCGATCCCACTACTTTGCTCACAGCATCCGTCAGCGGGCCGGTCACTGCTAAAGGCAAGCTGAGGGCAATGTTAATCGCATTGTTCTCCAAGCCAAAGACTTTTCCGCGCATAGATTCTGGAGTTTTCTCTTGAATCAAAGCTTGCATCGGGCCGTTAATTAAAGAAGCGCCAAAACCGAACAGAGCACTCAAACTAAATCCCAGCCACAACTGTCTGTTAAAGGCAAACATTGCCAACACAAAACCCATCATCAAGAAGCCAAGTAAGGGCAAAGGTTTGTGCTGCATTCGATCGCCCCAGTGACCCAAAAAAGCTGCGCCGAAGACCATTCCGACACCAGCCGCCGCCAGCAAAAAGCCGAATTGAGTTTCTTTAAGACCAATTTTGCCCGAAAGTGCGATCGCCAGAACTTGCAGCGCCGCAAACACCGAATACAAAATCGTCAACTGTACCATCGCGTTGCTAACTAGGTGGTTGTGCTTCAAATAGCGCAAACCTTCCTTAAGGTCTTGCCAGGGATGGACGTGTTTGCTGCTGCCGCCGCCATGATTTTCTTTGATGTGCATGGCATAGATCAAACCTGCAGATATCAGGTACAACCCGCCCAACAAAAACTCTTGATAAGCTGGCCCGAAGCTGTGTTTGACCCAACTAAACAGCGGTTCGCCGATCGTCATCCCGACAATAATTCCGCCCATTGTGGACGAGGCGAACAGAGCATTTGCCGACATCAGTCCCTCTCGCCCGACGGCCAGAGGGATTGCCGCGGCCTCTGCTGGAGCAAAAAATTGCGTTACAGTAGAGACCAAAAACGTAATCGCCAACAACACGACAAAAGTTTTGGGCAAAAACGGCAAAGCTACAATCAACACGGCTCGGATCGCGTTACAGGCAATCAGCATTTGCTTTTTGGAAAAGCGGTCTACCACAATACCGGCCGCGGTACCAAAGAATATCGCCGGCAGCGTGTAGGCGATCATCACCGCTGACAGCATTGAATTTCCCGAATACTCCCCAGAAACCGGCCAGGGTTGGTAGTCGCCGGTTTTCAGCAGAATAATCAGCAATACGTAAAAGATTTTATCCGCCACTTGGGCCAACAACTGGCCCGTCCACAAGGCGAGGAAGGGGCGATTTCTCAGTAGGGCATCAAGCCCGCTGCGGTCAGGGGGAGGGCTGGCTGGGTGCATAGGAATAGTTTAACTGACCGCTTGTAGCAATGATAATTTTCAGCAATACCTGCAAACCTGACACAACAAACTCGAAACGGATGAAAACTCCTGTCTCCTGCGTTCTTTTTCTGTTTTAGCAGATCGCCGGGGGAAGGCTGCGTTCTTTTTTTCTCTAGCGCGATCGACCACAGCCATTACCCGCGCCGGAAAATTCAGACAATGTGATTAAATATTGGCCTGCATTTCATCGCGAGTACAACATACGGTAGTATATTTTACAAAATACTTAATCTTATCAGTGATATTAAAAGATGTCACGCCAGTTAAGTAATATAACGAAGGTACTAAGTGTTAGGAGTGAAAAAATTGAAAAAAGTTGAAGCTATTATTCGCCCCTTTAAACTAGACGAAGTGAAAATCGCGCTCGTCAATGCCGGCATTGTGGGGATGACTGTTTCTGAAGTTAGAGGTTTTGGCCGTCAAAAGGGCATGACTGAACGCTATCGCGGTTCTGAGTACACCGTTGAGTTCTTGCAAAAGCTCAAAGTCGAGATTGTTGTGGAAAACGATCAGGTTGATATGGTGGTTGATAAAATTATCGCTGCTTCCCGCACGGGCGAGATTGGCGACGGCAAGATTTTTATCTCTCCGGTAGAACAAATTATCCGAATTCGGACTGGGGAAAAGAACCTGGAGGCAATCTAGGATACTGGGGAATGGGGCATTGGGCATTGGGCATTATAGCATTGGGCATTGGGCATTGGATAATTGGTACTAATCACAAATAACCAATAACTAATAACTAATGACTAATAACTAATGACTAATGACTAATGACTCCATTTGTGGTAATAGAGCCTCGAATGCTTTGCCGCGGTGGGAGTGCGATCGCTTGATATCCGTTGTCATTTCGGCAAAAGTCTGCTGCTGTGCCCGCACGTAGAAAATCGGGTCATATCCGAAACCTCCGGTACCGCGAGGACTGTGCAGGATTTCACCTGGGCAAATTCCTTCTACTTGCAGGGCAATTGTACCGTCGGGACGGGCGATCGCGATCGCGCAAACAAATTGTGCTTCCCGGTTTGTTTCGTTTCCCAATTCTTTCAGCAGCCGAGATATCCTGTCAGCATCGCTTGAACCGTAGCGCGCGGAATAAATCCCAGGTTTACCGTCGAGTGCATCCACCATTAAACCAGAATCATCGGCGATCGACCATTCGCCTGTAGCTTTGGCTATTTCAGAAGCTTTCAAGCAAGCATTAGCAATAAAAGTCTCGCCTGTTTCCTCGATTTCCAATTCTTCCGGTTTCAGCCGCAATTCCCACCCCAAATCCTGAAGATAAAGCTGCATTTCTTTGAGTTTACCCGGATTGCCCGTAGCCACAACTAGCAATTTATTATTAGTCATTATTTCTGTTAAAATTTACGGATGGATTTTTTACGAACCGCGAAGACGCGAAGGAAGAGAGAGTTCCCAATTTTGTGGATTTTTTTTTACCGCAGAGGCCGCATAGAACGCAGAGAAGGAGAGGTTTAATATTAATCCATTTGCGTTCATCATGGATTTTTTACGAACCGCGAAGACGCGAAGGAAGAGAGAAGAAGAGAAGAGAGTTTTCCCAATTTTGTGGATTTTTTTTACCGCAGAGGCCGCATAGAACGCAGAGAAGGAGAGGTTTAATATTAATCCATTTGCGTTCATCTGCGGTGGTTTTTATCCGATTAATTCTGCGCCCAAGCTTTCGCCCAGTTTAAGTTTTGCATCACTTCTTTCAATGTGGCTGCTTCTGAATACAACCGCAACACCGGTTCTGTGCCGCTAAACCGAATTAACAGCCAGCTTCCGTCGGCTAAACGGAATTTGTATCCGTCTACTTTGTTGCATTCTACTACTGTTTTGCCGGCGATTTCTGTTAATGGTTGGTTTTGCAGCAAATCCAGCAAGCGCGCTCTTTCTTCCATGTTTGCTAGGTGCAGGTCAATTCTGTCGTAGGCTGAGGTAAACTCTGTTTCTTTTTGCAGTCGGCTGTAAATTTCGCTTAAGTCTTCCCCGGATTTGACGACTGCTTCTAATAAGTACAGGGCTGATAGTAAAGCGTCTCTTTCGGGTATGTGGGTTCCGTAGCCGATTCCTCCTGATTCTTCGCCGCCTACTAGGACTTTGGTGGTTAACATTCGATCGGCTATATACTTGTAACCGATCGGCGTTTCAAATAATGGTAAGCCGTAAAGTTCGGCAATTTTGGGAATGATGTCGGAACCGCTGACGGTTTTGATGACTTCTCCGGTTAACCCGCGCCGTTTTGCTAAATGTTCGATTAATATGGGAACTAGGATTTGTGAACTGAGAAAGTTGCCGCTAGAGTCAACGGCTGCAATTCGATCGCTATCTCCATCAAATACAAATCCCACCGACAAACCGGCATTTTGGCGCTGATGGGTACGCATCATGCGGAACAATTTCGACAGGTAGCGCGGTAATGGTTCTGGTGCGCCGCCGCCAAACAGCGGATCGCGATCGCTGTTGATTTCTTGCACTGTTTCTTCTAATATTTGAGATAATCCTCCTGCTGCAGCGCCGTGCATTACATCTACAAATACTGTAATTTTCCCGGATGCGATCGCATCTTTAATCGCCTCAATATCCACCATTTCCCGCAAGGTTTTGCAGTAAGCCGGCCAAGGATTGAAATTCTCCAATTTTCCGGGAGTTGCTGAAAGTGCGGCCGGATTTTCGAGTTTTGCTTCTATCTGTTGCGTCACTTCGGGCGAAACTGAACCTCCAAATCCGCCCTTGACTTTTAACCCTAAATATGGACCGGGATTGTGGCTGGCTGTCAGGACGATCGCACCTAAAGCATTTAATTGTTTGGCTGCTAAACTGAAAGCCGGAGTGGGGGCGTAGGATTCGCTCAGCAGCACGTCAAATCCGGCGTTTTGGACTGCCTCAGCCGCGTTTTGGGCAAAATCTTCAGCCAAAAAACGGCGGTCGTAACCGACAATTACGGTACCGCTGCTGGCATTATTGCCACTGGTTTGTGCGAGAACTTGTGCTGCTAGGGGAGCTACTAATGCTACGCGATCGAAGGTAAAATCGTCGGCTATAATGCCGCGCCAGCCATCGGTTCCGAATTTAATAGGATTCATTTAGTCAAAAGCCATAGGTCACTCGTCTATTTTATTGGCAGAACGGGCGATCGTCATCTGATTTTAGATTTTAGATCGGTCCTGGACGCACTCCGACAAAGAAACCGGGTTTTTTACCGAATTTACGGTGCGTAACGAAGTATATCGTAAAAAAACCCGGTTTCTGGGCCCCATGTTTGATTACAGCCACCAGGAAAAAAGTGATTGGCTAATGACTAATGACTGATGACTAATGACTGATGACTAATGACTGATGACTAATGACTAATGACTAAAAGAATGCTGGTTGGTGGCGGATCAAATTTAAGAATTCTTCGCGAGTTTTTTGTTCATCTTGAAACACGCCCAACATGGCACTCGTAACCGTCCAAGCACCGGGTTTTTGTACGCCCCGCATTGTCATGCACATATGGCTGGCTTCCATTACTACAGCGACTCCCTGCGGTTCCAATATGGTCTGAACTGCTTCGGCAATTTGGCGGGTCAAACGTTCCTGCACCTGCAAGCGACGGCTGTACATCTCGGCAATTCTGGCTAATTTGCTCAGTCCCACTACTTTTTGGTTGGGAATGTAAGCGATGTGAACTCGACCCATAAATGGCAGCATATGGTGTTCGCACATACTGAATACGCTGATGTCTCGCACCAGTACCATTTCGTTGTGACCTTCGTCAAAGATAGCGCCGTTGAGGAGTTCTTCCAGGGATTGGCTGTAGCCGCTGGTGAGAAACTGCATTGCTTCTGCTACCCGTTTGGGGGTTTTGAGCAATCCTTCCCGTTCGGGGTCTTCTCCTATTCCCAGCAGCATCGTCCGAACGGACTGCATCATTTCATCCATACCTACTTCTGAGGATACGGGTATGTTAGACTCTTGACCGTTGGAAGAATTGCGATCGGGTCTAGTCGTGATGCGCGGGGCGTTGTTGTCTGCGGTTTGTGAAGGTTTCATGCTGTCTGTTGAAATAGAGTTCGAGGTATTTGAGCCGTTGTTCGATGCAATTGTCATAATAATTTCGTGTGAGGAATGAGCTATTTTCAATTTGTGATTTTCGATTGCGATCAAGCTATCAATTTTCGATTGTGATAAAGCTATCGATTTTCGATTTTTGATTGTCGATTGCGATCGATCTATCGATTTTGGATTGGGATCAAGCTATCGATTCAAAGATTGTTGAATTCGATCGCAATTCAGCAGTCTAAAATCTCAAGTTCACAAAACTCCTGCGTTGGACATGATCGTGATTTCTTCAATTACTGCACTTGTCGGCAACTGAACTGCGTGCAGAATTGATTGCGCGACGATTTCAGGGGTTAGCATGGCAGTGCGATCGAAGTCGGCTTGCACGGTGTTTGTGTCCCACATGGGAGTGTTGACAGAACCGGGACATACGACTGTGACGCGAATTCCCCGAGCTCGTTCTTCGGCGGCTAAAGTCTTGGACAAAGCCATGAGACCGAATTTGCTGACGGAGTAGGGCCCCCAGTTGGGGAAAGTTTGGCTGCCTGCGATCGAGGAAACGTTGATGATGATTCCCGATCCGCGATCGCGCATGGACGGCACAACTCCGAGAATGCACTGCCAAACGCTAGTCAGATTGAGGTCGAGAACTCTCTGCCAGTCGGCTAGGGAGGTTTCCGTCAAGGAGCCGGTGTAGCCCATGCCAGCGCTGTTGACCAGGATATCTACGGGCCCGAATTGAGATGCGATCGCGCTGATGCCGCTTTGCACTTGTTCAATTTTTGCCAAGTCTAAGGGATAAGCTTCTGCTTTCACTCCGACTTCTCTGGCCGCTGCTGCAACGGCTTCTAATTTTTCTGACTCTCGGCTAACTAAGGCCAGATTGATGCCCTCGGCGGCGAAAGCCAGGGCCGTCGCTTTGCCAATACCGCTGCTGGCTCCGGTAATCAGAGCCTGCTTTGTTGTTCGATCGTTCATTAAATTTCCTGATACTTTCCCTCGGCAACTCTCGATCGAGCGTTACAGCCTTCTGTGGCAAATTACACAACTGTCGGCTGCGGGTGATAACAGTTAATTATGAGATCGACATTAAGAACTGTTAAGCCGGTGTCACCTGAAAAATTATAACACTGCTGAGAGATTTGCAGATCGTAGTGAGTTTTGATGTCGTGTCCGGTGGATTGACTCAGGGCACGCGCGAACCATTTTTGTTATGGTGATAATCGACCGGAGATGATATTAGTCGCTGGAAGTTAAGAAATTTTAAACTCGTGACTAATAAACGAATCTTCTCAAAGCCTGTAAAGAGCAGGCTCTTTGAGCCTGCTCCACAAGAATTATTGTTTGTGTCTTATAAATCTGAATTGATCGGCTCAAGCAGCAATTTCATTGAATACACCGATATTACGAAACTTTTGATACCTGAGATCCCGCCGCTGCTTGCCAGTAAGCTGTGTCAGTTCTGCTAAGTTTTCCAACAAAGCTTGTTTGAGCGCTGACGCAGCTTTTAGGGGATTCGAGTGAGCGCCACCAATCGGTTCGGGTACTATCTGATCGAGAACGCCGAGGTTTTTTAAGTCCCAGGAAGTGATTTTTAGGGCTTCTGCTGCTAAGTTGGCTTTGCCAGAGTCTTTCCAGAGGATGGCGGCGCAAGCTTCCGGGGTGGCGACGGTATAAACAGAATGTTCCATCATCAACAGTCGCTCGCCAACACCGATACCTAATGCACCGCCGGAACCTCCTTCGCCGATGACCGTACATATAATCGGAACGTCGAGGCGAAACATTTCTCGGAGGTTGCAGGCGATCGCCTCTCCTTGTCCTAGCTGTTCGGCTTCTAAGCCCGCCCAAGCTCCGGGAGTGTCGATAAAGGTGAAAATTGGCATGGAGAAGCGATCGGCGTGTTCCATCAACCGCAAGGCTTTGCGGTAGCCCCCCGGCGCTGCCATCCCGAAGTTGCGGGCGATATTGTCTTTGGTGTCGCGCCCTTTTTGATGGCCGATGATGACTGTAGGACGCCCGTCTATACGGGCAATTCCGCCGACTAGGGCCGGGTCGTCTCCGCCGCGGCGATCGCCGTGCAGCTCGATCCACTCGTCGCTAATTGCCTGAATGTAATCGAGGGTGCTGGGGCGGCGCGGGTGACGGGCCAGTTGCAGCCGCTGCATGGGGGACAAGCTGCTGAAAATTTCTTGCCGCAGTTGGGTGGAACGAGCTTCGAGTTTGCGAATTTCGTCGGTGACATCGACGCTGTTTTCTTCGGCGAGTTGCCTGATCTGGTGAATTCGGGCTTCGAGTTCGGCCAGCGGCTTTTCAAAATCTAGGAGTAGTGGTTTGCGGTCTGAGTTTGGCACGCTGATAATTTCTATAGGGTTTTAAGGTTTAGTCGATCGACTGTTTCCCGATCCTACCCTGTCAGGCGTTGCTGAAAAAGAGTGTTCTTGGGAAGTTTTTAATTTTTAATTATGCTTGGCTCGTTGACAAGAGTTAAAAGCCAGAGGCTCCAGCCTCGTTTTTTGCTACACTGTTTTTGCTAAATCCCTGAGTTTACCGGCGCCACTCCCCACGGGCCTATGCCCGCCACAGCAACAAAAAACTAAATTCTGTTGAAGTGTTGCAAAGTGCAAAAAGCGATACCAGTGCGATCGAACTCACCGCTTCGGAAGCTTTAACAGCTCTGTCTGTATTAGCTGTTGCCGCCGACGGTAAAATCTCAGAAGAAGAAAGACCAACTCTCGCAGCCAATCACATTCGCTTATTTAGATATTACTCTAGCCAACACTTCCAAAAACTTTTTAAGAAAGTCCTGAAGAGGTATTTGCTGCTGCTAAAAAAGCCTTAACTCCTCAGCTTCGAGGAACAGCTTTTGCGCTACAGATTTGGTTTTGGTAGATGGAATTTTCACCGCTCAAGAACAGGATTTTTTGCGTCAACTGTCCGAAGCTTTGGAGATTCCAGACGAACTTAGCAAAAACATTATCGCAGTCATGACTCTCAAAAACTGCGGGGAGAACTTTCGAGGCGACATATAGCAGTTTTGACTTTCGATGAGAGATCGATCGGTCAACACCTCATCTTTCGCTCTAACTGCTATATATCCGTTGTTAATGAACTGTTAGCTGCATCAAAAAAAGTTACTGGTTATTCTCAGAAAAACTTTCCTCAATAACCAATAACCGCAACAAATCACATCAGAATGACATCAAAGGTCGGAAACCGTGTTTAACGGACATCTCGCCAATTTGCTCCATCTTTTCCACTGTAATTTGATTCCGTCCCCAAGAAAAATTGGTATACAATTTTTCAAATTCCAGCAGCATGGATTCGGCAAAACAGGCAAACAACTGTCGGCCCGGCACATCCATATTGACAATCTTCATGATTTTCCACTCAATATCGAGGGAATGCTCCACAATCCCGCCATTGAGCACAAAAACTTCGGGATGCTGAACCTGAGTTGCCAAATTTTTCGGATAGCCACCGTCAATCAACAAACAGGGTTGCTTCAAAGTTGTCGGGTCAATTTCTACTCCCTTTGGCATACTGGCGACCCACACTACAATATCCGCTTGTGGCAGGGCTTCTTCCAACTTCATGATTTTGCCTCGCCCCAATTCCGATTGCAAATCTTGCAAGCGTTCTTTGTCGCGGGCAATTAGCAACAATTCTGCTACATTTGTTTTAACATTGAGCCAGCGACACACCGCACTGCCAATATCACCTGTAGCCCCACAAACCGCTACAGTAGCTTTTGAAAGTTCAATCCCCAATTTTGGGGCAGCTTGTTCTACTTGGCGGCACAGGATGTAAGCCGTGTGGGTGTTACCAGTGGTGAAGCGCTCGAATTCCAACTTGAGATTGCGAATTTGCTTAATTTGCTGCAAGTTGAAAGTCTCAAAAATTATCGAAGAAAATCCGCCTAATGCAGTGATATTAATCCCGTTTTTTTGAGCGTGTGCCATCGCATTAAGAATTTTGCGAGTGGCTGCTTTAATCCGGCGCGTGGCTAGCATTTCCGGCAGAAAACAGGACTCCACATAGCGGCCTTCTATTTTTTGCCCGGTAATGCTAGTGACAGTGATATTGTCAACTATTTGGGGCGGTGCGCTGCACCAAAAATCGAGACCTTGATCGGCATATTCTGGATAGCCCAGCTCGTTAGCTACTGATTGGGCGTGTTCTAAGCTGGTTAAGTGACCGATTAGACCAAACATTAAGTTGTCAAATGAAGGAAGATTGAAGAAGAAGGAAGTTCGGCAGCCGATTGTGTAGCGGATTTAACGGATGTAACGGATAGAATTCCCGATTACCCATCATTGATTACCGATTACCCATCAGTTCTGCCGTCATTAGGAAGAAGGAAGAAGGAAGAAGAAAGAAGAAAAATATCAATTTTTCCATTAAAAATGAGGGATATCATTTTTAATTTTCAAGTTTTTCCCCATTCCTTATTTCCCAATTAACTAGGCTGCGAGGCCTTGTGCTGACATCCGCATGATGTCGCGGTTGTTAAAACCAATGTTGCCTAGGGCTTCGCCGTAGGCAATCATAAAGTCTTCGATTAAAGCGTCTTTTTCCATTCCCAAGACGCGGGCATCGTCTGCGACAGCGTTTAGCAGCTTCCAGATGATGGGCAGGTTTTGACGGTTGGCGGCTTCGAGTTCGGCTTTGGATTCCTCGAAGTGAGCTTGCAGCCAGACTTCCCCAAAGTTGAGGTGGCTGTATTCTTCTTTGACGACGCCTTCGGTGATTTTGCGTGCAAAGTCATCGGCGACGGGGATGTAGATGTTGTAGGCTGCGATCGCAAAACACTCGATAATTAGCGATTGAATCAGCAAGCAAGTTACAATCTGACCCTCAGCCGCGGCTGTTTGGAAGTTTCTGTGCAAATCAGAAAAGAATTGCTTGGCAAATGCCATATCGGGCGTAACCTTGAGATTGCGACCGCAAGCTTGGAAGCCTTTCATGTGGCGGTTTTCCATCTTGGACAAGCCAATTAATTCGCTTTTTTTGTCAGCCAACAGTTCGGCCAGTGTCAGGTAATT
Source organism: Tychonema sp. LEGE 07196 (assembly GCF_963890365.1). NCBI lineage: Bacteria > Bacillati > Cyanobacteriota > Cyanophyceae > Oscillatoriales > Microcoleaceae > Tychonema > Tychonema sp. LEGE 07196. The sequence goes on from NZ_CAWPRX010000013.1 coordinate 95,083, forward strand.
GTCGTGAGCTTCTTGTTCGCCTTCAATCACAATGGCGTTGATACGGCTGTAAGCGTCTTTGTAAGTTTCGGTTTGAAAGTCTATTGTTGGGCTGGCCTCAAGCTGTGGCATGGATACGTTTTCTCCTTATATAACCTTGTAGGATGTTTGGAAACCCCTTAAAATTTTGGGGTCACGTGCACTACACTTTACCTATTTTCGACTAAAAATTTACGATTGTGTGGGAATCTGGGAGGCGATCTGGTTTGAGAGCCTCACAAGCTTATTATTTTAGGTTAATTCACAAGTTTATGGGTAAATCGTTGGGCTGGTCTCAAGCGCTGAAAGTGCTGAGCTTTATTTTTTTGTTGGCGGGGGCTGCGCTGGTGCTGCTGCCGCTGGCTGCGGTTTTTTTGGTTTCGCTGTCACCATCTGGTGTCGGTGTCAAGGCCACAGGCTTGACTTTGGCGAACTATCAGGAGGCTTGGCGCAGGGGGAATTTTTTGTTGGCATTTGTTAATTCTACTCTAGTGGCGATCGCAGTTACCGCTTTTCAGGTAGTGACTTCTGCTTTGGCGGGTTATGCTTTGGCCCGGCTGAAGTTTCGGGGGCGGCAGGCTCTAGTTTTGGTGGTTTTGGCAACGCTGGTGATTCCGTTTCAGCTTTTGGTAATTCCCATTTTCATGGTTTTGAAGTGGGGCCACCTGCTGAATACTTACGGGGCGCTGATTTTGCCGACGGCGGCTAACGGTTTCGGGATTTTTCTGCTGCGCCAGTATTTTATGACAATTCCGGTGGAATTGGAAGAAGCGGCAATGCTGGATGGGGCTAACCGCTGGCAGGTGTTGTGGCGGGTGATGTTACCTTTGGCCCGCCCTGCTTTGGTGACGCTGTTTTTGTTTACGTTTATCGGGGAGTGGAACGATTTGTTTAAGCCGTTGGTGTTTACGACGCGGCCAGAATTGCGGACTGTGCAGTTGGTTTTAGCGGAGTTTCAGGAACAGTTTACTAGCAGTTGGCAGTTGTTGATGGCGGCGGTAGTAATTGGGACTGTGCCGGTGGTGTTGCTATTTTTGACCGGTCAGCGACAGTTTATTCGCGGGATTGCAGCGACGGGAATTAAGAATTGACTTTGGGTTTGGAGCAAAATTAAGTTAGTAGTAAGAACATAAGTCCTCTGTTGGGATTCAAACTCAACAATGACTGAAGTGCTTGCTACCAAAAAATATGTCATTGCGGACAAAGTGAATCTATGCAAAAGCTGGGCTGGTTTTTATTTATTGCATCTTTCCTACCCTGGGTGGCAATCTTGTTTATTGTGCCGTTTATGCCACTGAGCCTCGCCGAAAAAACTACAATTAATATCATTCTAGCTGTTGGGGCAGAAGTTTGCTTTTGGCTGAGCGTGGTAATTTTGGGGAAAGAAGTAGTTACTAAATATCGGCGTTATTTGAGTCCGCGCTATCTTTGGAAAAAAATCAGAAATTTCAAGCGGAAATAAGCATGAATTAACGCAGATTTGGTGGCAGTATTTCAGTTTTTCATTGATAGTGCGAGCATCCCCGCTCGCGAGTGGTACTACAATAAAAAAATGCTTTTTGCAAAACACCAGATGCTCCCGATTTGGTTCGCAGTCAGGACTTTATTCCGCATCAATAAGGAAAAACTGAATTCCTGACTACAAACCTATTTCAACGTTTAGCTATTCGCTGAAAATTTGTAAGCGAATAGAGCGTTCTCCGTCTCCGAAATCCACCTCAATCTTTTCTCCCGAAAGACTGTCCAAGCATCCCAACAGTAAGCGTAAATTGGGTGTGCTTGCTCCTGTGTCTACATACAATCTATCTGCTAAACTCCCTAAACGCTTCCAAATTGTATAGAGTTTGACTACTGTTTGTTCTAGCTGTGCTGCTTGTTTTACTACGTCGGCGGTGGTTCCCAAACAACCGACTCGCAAAGATTCTTCTAAAGCCATTTCCATGTCTAAATGAGACTGGTTGAGAGCTTGTACTTGGGCGGCTGCGTCGAGATATTTTGATAAATTCTTGGCATCGGAAGTTAGCTGTTTTACTGTATCTACGTCGGGATTTTCTGTTATTTCTTTTTGAATTTCGCTTTGGTGAGATGGAGATAGTTTCTCCATTTCTTTGACTAAGGGTGCGAGGTAGCGGGAAGGAAGAGAACCGCTAGATGCTTTTTCTTTGACTTCTTCTGGCAATAATTCTGAGTTCATGGCCATCCATTCGTCGGACAGTTGTTTGACTTCGCGACGGGTAATGCGATCGCCGCTTGCGGCTGCATCTGTTACCATTTGCTGCACTTCGGGAGATGCTTTGGCGGTTTCTATAAAGGCTCTTTTGCTGAAGTTTCTAATCGAATTTGGATCTAAATCTCCTTGCTGGATTAGAGTATCGGCGCTATTAGCTAATTCTATCAAAGAATAGGCTTGACTTTTGCCAATTTCTCGTTCTTTGAGCCAGTTCAAAAAGCCAGTGCCACGTCCTTCGCCGCCTTTTTTTTCTCTGTCTCTAACTGTTCGGAGAATTTGTCCGCGCCAGATGTCGGTTTGCAAGTCGAAGCGATCGCACACTTTCCATGCTGTGTCAACCTGATTCTCAAAGTCGAAGTCGGGTATTTGTTCGTCTTCGGGATCTGGCAATTGAAAGTTGATATCGGTAAAGCCGTTGAGGGCTTCGGCAAGTTCTGAGGGTGTTTGGGGGACTTCAGCCATTAGGAAAAATTTGTGTAGTGCAACAGCCGGTTTGATTTTGAAACTTGCATAGCTTGACAGTTGAGACGCTATATGTAGCGGTAAATTTGTCAGTGTTTACCCTAGTGATAGAGTTTGGGTGCAAGTCATTTTATTATTGCACGGTGGAGGGCGATCGGCGAAAAGATACCTGCAATGACTAATTACCTAACGGCCATTGCGATCGTCCGCGCGAACCAATCTCAATCCGTTACGCTCGCGATGACATTCTATAATTAGGGCTTGCTGAAAAACTCTGAAATCTCCCAAAAGATAAGAGTAACCCAGGGTTTGATCGACCAAGGAATTACTCGCTTTCAGAATCAGGATGAGTAAAAACCCATCCCTCTAAAACTACAATGGCGATACCCGATCGCGTTCCACCTCATCGTGGACAGTCGTTTTTCCATCCACATTGATGTCATCGTCGGGGGGATTTTCCGGGCGAGAGGGCTTCCTAAAGCGATCGCTAGCCGAAGCAATCACCACATACAGCACCGGCACGATAAACAAACTCAAGAAAGTAGAAACAACCATCCCCCCCGCGATCGCATTCCCTAGCGATCGGCGACTCGCCGCCCCCGCACCTTCCGGGTTAATCAGAGGAGTAATACCCAAAATAAAAGACAGAGAAGTCATCAAAATCGGTCGCAAACGCTCCGTGGCCGCCTCAACTGCTGCCTTAGCAATTGGATATCCCCGCTCCCGCAACTGATTAGCAAACTCCACGATTAAAATCGCATTTTTACTAGCCAATCCAATCAACATCACCAAACCAATCTGGCAATAAACATCATTCGCCAAACCCCGCAACGACTGAGCCAAGAGCGCACCTAAAATCGCCAGAGGCACCGACAGCAAAATAATGAAAGGATCGACATAATTCTCATACTGAGCCGCCAAAACCAAGAACACAAAAATTAAGCCCAAACCAAAAATAATTGGAGCTTGACCCCCCGACTCAATTTCTTCTAAAGAAGTGCCAGACCATTCGTAGGCAAAACCTGCTGGTAAAACTTTAGCCGCGACCTTTTCCATCGATTTAATCGCCTGTCCCGAACTCGCGCCCGGAGACGGAGAACCCGTAATTTCAATTGACCTATATAAATTGTAGTGATTAACAGTTTGTGCTCCCACCACCGGAGTTAGCTTCACCAAATTGCTCAAAGAAATCATTTCATTCTTTCCAGAGCGGACGTACAGTTTACCAATATCTTCAGGATTATCGCGAAACTGTTTATCGGCCTGAACGTACACCCGATAATTGCGCTGCTCCAGATTGAAATCGTTCACGTACTGCGAACCCAGAGCCGTTTGTAGCGTACTGAAAATATCATTGAGAGAAATATCCAAAGCCTTAGCTCGATTGCGGTCAACCTCCACAATTAACTGAGGCGTATTCGCAGCAAACGTACTAAATACCGCCTGCAATCCCGGTGTCTGATTTGCCTGCTTCAAAATTCCACCCATCGTCTGAACCATCGCATCCAAACCGCTGTTACCTTTGCGGTCTTGCAATTGAAATTGGAAGCCTCCAAATTGACCTAAACCTTGAATTGCCGGCGGATTCACCGGGAAAATCCTAGCTTCGGGAATCGCCATAAGCTTACCCTGCAAGCTGCCAATAATCGCTTGTACAGTTTGACTTTCTCCGTGACGTTCGCTCCAGGGTTTAAGCGTAGTAAAAATAATACCTTGGTTAGATGTGCTACCGCTAAAACCAAAACCTCCTACTGAAAAAGTCCCTACCACTTCAGGAAGTTTAAGAATTTCTTTTTCAACTTCATCCATCACTTGCCGAGTGTATTGCAGCGAAACACCTTGCGGCCCTTGAATAATTGTTAGAAAATAGCCCTGGTCTTCCTCTGGGATAAATGCTGTCGGTACTGATAGATAAAGCCAAGCTGTGAATCCCAGAGAAGCGATGAATAGAAGAGTGACGATTGTTTTAATTCGAGTGAGAAATATCAAAGATCGCCGGTATTGCCGCTGCGTCCAATCGAGAAATCCATTAACGCGATCGAACACCCAACCAATTGGCCCTCCAAACTTCGGCCCTCGCCGCAGTAATATAGCTGCCAGTGCAGGCGTGAGGGTAATAGCCATGAAGGTAGAAAGAGCAATAGAAAAAGCAATTGTCAGAGCAAATTGTTTGTAGAGTGCTCCCGTAGTTCCGGGAAAAAATGCCACTGGTATAAACACTGCCATCAACACTAAGGAAGTCGCAATTACAGCGCTAAAAAGCTCCCGCATTGACTCGAAAGCTGCTTGGCGGGCATTCATGCCTTGGCGAATCAAACGATCGATATTTTCTACTACAATAATAGCGTCGTCAACCACCAACCCTGTCGCTAATGTTAGACCAAACAGAGATAAGCTGTTAATTGTAAATCCGAAAACTTTGATAAAGGCAAAAGTCCCAATCAAAGAAATCGGAATTGTGATGGTGGGAATAATAGTAGTCCGCCAGTCTTGCAAGAAAACAAAAATTACTATTACCACTAGCAAGATGGCTTCAAATAGTGTCTTCACAACTTCTGACATCGACTCTTGGACAAACAAAGTCGTATCTAGCGCTACTCTATGTATCAAGCCCGGAGGGAAACCTTTAGCTAGTGTTTCCATTTCTGCTTTGACGGCATTGGCAACATTCAAAGCATTGCTTCCTGGCAATTGATAAATTCCCAAGCCTACCGCATCCTTGCCTCTAAATCGCAGAAAAGAGTTGTAATTCTCGGCTCCTAATTCGGCTCTACCAACGTCTTTTAATTTAACAACCGTGCCATTGGCCTCTGTTTTTAAGACAATGTTTTCAAATTCTGCGGGTTCTTGGAGGCGGCTTTTTGCCCGTAAGTCAATTTGATACATTTGCCCCTCTGGAGCTGGTTCTTGGCCAACTCTCCCGGCGCCAACTTGTATGTTTTGTTCGTTAAGTGCCCTGGTGACATCTTGCATTGTCAAACTGCGGGCGGCTAATTTATTGGGGTCTATCCACAGGCGCATTGCATAGCGGCGTTCTCCAAAAATTCGCACGTCGCCAACGCCTTTTACTCGCTTTAGCGCGTCTGCTAAATACAAGTCGGCGTAATTGCTTAAAAATATGGTGTCGTATTCTTTATTTTCTGTAAATAAGCCGATCGCCAGCAAGAGACTGCTAGATTGTTTTGTAACTCTCACTCCCGTGCGCTGTACGGCATCTGGTAGTTGGGGTTGGGCGACTGCAACTCGATTTTGAACATCGACTGCGGCAATATCTTTGTTGCGCGAGGAGTCAAAGGTGGCTGTGATGCTACTGGTGCCGTCGTTACTGCTGCTAGAAGTTAGATATTTTAGTCCTTCAACGCCGTTTATCTGCCTCTCTAGGATGTTTGTAACTGCATTTTCGACAATTTCGGCACTAGCCCCGCTATAGTTGGCTGTGACGGTGATTTGGGTGGGGCTGATGTCGGGGAAGCGTTCGATCGGCAGCGTGGGAATGCTAATTGCGCCTACTAGAACGATCACTAAGGCGCAGACACTGGCAAAGACGGGTCGTTTAATAAAGAAATCTGCAAACATTATTTCTGTAATGGGTAATCGGTAATTGGTAATTGCAATTGGAATTTAGATATTTAAGGATGAAGGTGATTAATTTTATTCATCCTCTATTCAATCCTGTTAATTTGAAAAATACTCTAAATCTTGATTCAAATTTGATACTATTTATAAAAATTATTGATCTCCCAAAAAAGTTTGTTTATTTCCTGATTTTTTGTATAAGCTGCGAATATATTTAATTAGTTGGTAGTGCGGACTTACAGAAGATTTCAGGTTTATGAAGTACAAAAAAGCCGGAGCGGGAGCGGGAGGGCGATCGCGGGGGCATCGCCCCTACAGATAACAATTTTTTTGTAACTCACTTAACTGGAATCTGCTGTAAGTCTGATTAGATGTTGCGTCAGTCAGCGTCTGCACTACGAACCGGGATTAAATTTTTCCTCCTACTGGTGGTTTTTTTCCTTCCGCTTCTGCTGGTTCTTGAATCACGATGGGAGCGCCGTCTGTCAAGTTGAGAATGCCTGCGACAATAACTTTTTCTCCGGCTTGCAAGCCTTCGATAACTTGATAATTATTGCCTTCGATGGTTCCCAGTTTCACGGTTTTTTGTCGCGCTACTAAAGGTGGCATTCCAGGTTTTGACTGTTCTGGCTTTTGAGCTGTGAAGACAAAAGTTTCCCCGCCCAAGCGAGTGACTGCTGTGACTGGAACTAAAATTCCTGGCTTCTGATCCCAGATGACTCTGGCTTTGACAAATTGGAGGTTTAGTAGTTCGCCAGTGGGGTTGGGAAAGGTGGCTTTAGCTAAGATTGTTTGGGAGTTGGCGCTGACGTTGGGGGAGATAAAACTGATTTGACCTTTGGCGATCGCCTTTCCTTGAGTGTCGAGCATTTCTACTGGCAACCCGAGGCGTAATTGTGGCATCCGTTCTAAAGGAATTGATAACCGCAAGTCTAGCAGTTGGTTCTCTGTTAAGATGGCGATCGCATCACCTGTTTTCAAGTAGTCGCCGACTTTGACTGGTATGTCGCCGATGACTCCGGCGAAGGGCGCGATGACAGCAGTTTCTTGGAGTTGTACTTCAAAACCGCGCACTTGAGCGGCGGCTTGGGCCACTTGCGCTTCGGCTCGATCGATCTGTTCTTGGCGGGTGCCGTTGGCTAACTGAGCTAATTTGGCTTTGGCTTGGGCGACTTCTGCTTCGGCTTTGGCTATTTCTTCGGGGCGGGCACCGTTTTGCGATTGCCGCAAAGCTTCCCGCTGCTGTTGCAAGGCTGCTGTGCGCCGATCGATCTCGGCTTCTCGGTTTTTTTGCCGCTGCTGCAACCGCCTTTGAGCTTCTCGGAGATTGGCTTTGGCGGTGCTTTCTTTTTGAATGTATTCCTGGAGGGTGTTGGCGGATGTTGCGCCTTCTTTGGCTAATGCTTGATATCTGACAAGTTGCTGGGCCGCCAGCTTAGCTTCGGCTGTGCTTGCTTCTACTTGGGCTTTTGCTTGGGCGATGTCTTCTAGGAGGCTACCTGTTTGGGCATCGGCCAGGTTGGCTTCGGCTTGGGAGACGAGGGCTTGGGCTTGACCAATTTCTTCGGGCCGACTGCCCGATCGCAGTTGGGCTAGGTTGGCTTGAGCTTGGGCGACTTGGGCTTGGGCTTGGGCGATTTCTTCTGGCCTGGCACCTGCTTGGAGTTCGGCTAAATTCGATTCGGCGGCGCTGAGATTGGCTTGGGATTGTCTTAACTGAGCTTGAGCGCTGTCGCTTTTGATCCGGGCGATGGCTTGTCCTTTTTCGATCGAGTCTCCAGATTTGACAAAGATCTCCGTGACTAGCCCTTCGGTTTGGGGTTTGATTTGTACTGAGCGTTTTGCCTCTAGGCTGCTGACAAATTCGGAGGTATCTTGGATTGAGCTGGTTTCAAGGGCTGCGATTTTGACTGGTATGCCTTTGGGTTTACCTGCTGCTGCTTGTTGCGGCGGGCGACTGTGACTCGACTGCCACAGGTACCAGCCGCCGCCACCTGTGACGATCGCGATGGCGGCGATTAGCAGCCAGCGCGATCGCGGTTTGGCTGGACGCTGGCGATCGGCAACGGCGGGAAAATCTTCGGGTTGATAGTTGTCTGCATCGGTTAGATGAAGTTCTGGTGTACCAGTTTTTGGGTTTTCAACTTCAACGGCGGATTCTAGAGATTTAGATTCAACGACGGATTCTGGGGATTTAGAATAACTCATGGAGCACCATTTAGATTTTTTTTTAACATTTGACTTACTTAGACTTTGGCGGAATCTTTGCTCCCTAGCGTCCCTCTCAAGCGGGATGGAATCTCCCAAGTGTTTTTTTGATGGGGTTGGAGAATCGCGCGATCGCTTTTCTCCTTAGCTAGTTGCTCGGTTAACCACTGTATTTCTAAGGCCAGCACTGAGTTGCAGCGATCGCCAGAGGCGAGTTGATACTCGTCGGTGAGTGGATATTCGCTTTTGAGACTTTCGATGTAGTCTTGGCGGATGTAACAGACTCGCAAGCGGTGTTCCAACAATTTCAGGCGTTCTGCAGGTTCTAAGTCGCCAAAAAAGAAAAATTTGATTTGGAAACGGGAACCACTATTTACCCAACTTTCTTGAGGGTGATCGACCATTTTTTTTCGCCAGAGTTCGCGCCCTTTGTCTGTAATGGCGTAAATTTTGCGCGGACAGCCCGCATCTCCGGCTTCTTCGGCAATTGTCGCAATCTGGCCTCGCTGTTCCAAACGCTTGAGCAGCGGGTAAATCGCTCCGTAGTTAACGCTGATGCAACTGCTCATGAACAGCTCTAGTTTTTGCTTTAGCCGATAGCCGTGCAACGGTTCCCGCTGTAGCAGACCAAGGGCTGATAATTCAAGCATTTATATCAAGTTGATATTATATTTTGGATTATACAACTATAGCTGACTCAAGGGCGATCGGGTCAATAGTTAGTTTGATAGAAATTTTAATGTGTAGTACACATTTTATAAAATTTGTCAACACTCTAAAGACAGATTAGACATACCAAACAAATAAACTGAAGAACAAGCTGGAAAAGCCTGTTGCAAAGCGAGGGGAGATGTCTAAATATATCAAAATAACAACTGCGCTGAACGTCGCGATCGTCTATTTGTACAATCAATTGCACTTTCCGACGAATCGGCACGCTCATCACCAGCCTCCATCTTGTTTTGCATCTTGTTTTGCATCTTGTTTTGATGCAGGATTTACTCGTTACCAGGCTCTGCGAAAGTAACGCAGATCAGTCGGCTCTGCCTCCATCTTGTTTTGAGTAGGAACACGGCACTGCCGTCTCCCTACAGAAAATCATTTAGGATTGCTATAGGAGAGAATTTAAGTATTTGAAGGACAAAAAATGGCGACAAACATGGGACGATATTTGCAGGTACTGAAATTGTTCTGGGCTGCGGCGATCTCCGCGGAGCTCGAATACCGGATCAACTTTGTCCTGGCAGCCCTTAGCAGCCTCGGAAACCTTGCTGGCAGTTGGTTCGGACTGTTTTTGTTCTACCGTACTGGCTACAGTTTTTCGGGCTATTCATGGGAAGAAGCTTTGGTTGTACTCGGCATTTTTACGGTTTTGCAAGGGTTTTCGTCAACCTTTCTCGCCCCTAACCTCAACCGTATTGTCGATCGAGTGCAGCAAGGTACTCTCGATTTCGTACTCCTCAAACCCATCAATTCGCAATTTTGGCTGTCTGCAAACACAGTCTCTCCTTGGGGAGTCCCCGATTTAATCTTCGGCGCGCTATTATTGCTATATGCTACTAACAAATTGGAAGTAGCAATCGGCAACTATTTTTTAACAGCAATACCGCTGTTATTCGGAGCTATTAGTCTTTACAGTATCTGGTTTGTGTTAGGTGCAACTAGCATTTGGTTTGTCAAAATTTACAACGTTACCTCGGTGCTCAAAGGATTGTTAGAAGCGGGTAGATTTCCAATGGCAGCTTATCCCGCAGCTTATCGATTTTTCTTCACTTTTATAGTTCCGGTTGCTTTCTTGACGACTGTGCCGGCAGAAACCATGCTGGGCAGAGGTGAAATTGTTTGGATCGCAGGGGCGGGAATTTTGGCGATCGGGCTGTTGTTGTTTTCGTGCTACTTCTGGAAATTTGCACTCCGCTTTTACACCAGCGCTTCGAGTTAGGTAAGTAGGTAAGCTGCTGCGGGGCTAGAAATCTTCTGTTATGTTTGAGGGGGAGAGGGAGAGAAAATTTGACCGAGGAAAAGAGCAAATTAAAATATGCAGCGAACATATACAGTTTAAATACAGTACAGCCGACGGAGAAAATATTTGTGTCCTATCTACTTATATTCTAAAAAAAACAGTAAAATTTCAAAATATGCTTGAAATCTCAACTCTCAATCAACCACGCAAACGAGGGCCAACAAATGAAAAGAAAAAAACTGGGCAACAGTAATTTTAACATCAGCGCGATCGGTCTGGGAGGTATGCCGTTGTCGTTAAGCGGCAGGCCACCAGAATCGCAAGCAATTGCGGTAATTCACCGCGCCCTCGATTTGGGTATCACCCTGATTGACACTGCTGATTCCTATTGCGAAGATCAATCGGACAAACACCACAACGAGCACCTGATTGCCAAAGCTTTGCAAGAGTACACCGGAGATATTCGGCCGGTTACTGTGGCCACGAAAGGCGGCTTAATGCGACCTCAAGGTGCCTGGACGCGCAACGGGAATCCCCACCATTTGCGTAAGACAATTCGCGAAAGTTTTGAAGCTTTGGGCGGCAATCACCCGATCGACCTTTGGCAGTATCACTCACCCGATCCAGCCTATACAATCGAAGCAGCCCTAGCACCCGCAAAGGAAGCAGTAGAAGCAGGAATGATTCGATTTATCGGAGTTTCCAACTTTTCTGTAGAGCAGATCAAACGCGCCCGGGATGTAGTAGAAATTGTCTCGGTGCAGAATCAGTACAATCCGTGGCACAGACAGCCGGAATCTGACGGCGTACTGGAATATTGCGAAGCCGAAAACCTGACATTTTTCCCCTGGAGTCCTTTGGGGGGAAGCCGCCGCGTCACCAGCTTGCAAGATATGCCTGCGATCGCCTCTTTAGCAGCCGAAAAAAATGTTTCAGTGTACTGTATAGTATTAGCTTGGTTGATGGCACAATCGCCCTGCGTCGTTCCGATTCCTGCTGCGACAAAATTATCGAGCATTGAGGACTCCGTAAAGGCGATCGAAGTTAAATTAACTGACGAAGAATTGCAACAAATTGCAGTAAGTTAAATAAGTAAGCTGTTGGGCATTTAAATTGCATATTCTGGACGCTGCTAAAAGCGCACCCAGAATATTTGTTGATTTGTTTAAATTATATTTAAATGTCGCAACAGCTTATAAATCCAGAGATTTAATTAGTAAAATTGCCACTTTTTGAGGAATTGCGTTTTATGGAATCTAATCAAGTGAATGCCGATCGAGACGTAGCAATTGAACATCAAAACGTACCTGTCGCCCATGAAGGACTGCACAACTTTTTATACAGTTCCGACTCAGAACACAGCGCAGCGGCCGCTGTTTCTGAAGTAGAAAATGACGGCACGCAAGTAATGTCGATCGATACCTGGCGAAACCTAGCAACTAACGCAAAAGTCGCCGGAGTTTACGCTGTCACGGACAGTGCGCGCAACACTCAGTATATCGGTTATTCGCGAAATATCCTGCTTTCAATCAACGGTCACATCGCGCAAAACGGCGCAGAAAATTGTGCTTTTGTGCGCGTCCAAACTTTCAAATTCCCCAAACGGGAAGAAATGGAAAGTTTGCGGGATGCTTGGATCGCAGAACTAGGCACTATTCCGCCGGGAAACGGCGCAGAGAGCGAAATGTGGGCGAGTACGGTAGGTCAAGCAGCGCGCGCTGCTATGTCTGCTGAGGAACAAACAGCTTATGAAGAAAAGAAGCTAAAATTACGCAAAGCAATGGCAGATTCTACTCTTACCAAAGAGTTAGAAACAGCAGCCAAGATTGACGGCGAACGACACGAACATCTGGAAGCTGCAGTTAACAATGATGATTGGAGTGCGGTGATTCAATCGCAAACCCAGGAAACAAAGTCCGGCGAATAAAATTCGCTGCTAGATCAACTTTTGTTTGTCGTAAGTACGCGCTCTAATTTCTCTTGTTGCGTGGCGAGAAACCGGGTTTCTGCGATAAGTTTGGATTTAGTACGAAAGATATAGAAAGAAACCCGGTTTCTGGGATTAGGGTGCGCTCTAATTTCTCTCGTTGCGTGGCGAGAAACCGGGTTTCTGCGACAATTTTCGGTTTAGTACGAGAGATATAGAAAGAAACCCGGTTTCTGGGATTAGTGCGATCAACCTTTTTTGCGTTCAGTAACTAAAGTCAAACTTACCCATTCACCTTTGTCATTGTAACTGCGAATCATCCGAAATCGCAAGTCAGGTTCTACCAACCAACCGGCCTCAAAAAATATAGGTTTTCTGAATTCAACTTTTACCGGACAAGTGCAAGAAGCGCCGTCAGGAAGCAGCAAAACTTGCACGGGCGTTGCACCTTCGTTAAAATCGATCGCAGAACCGTCAATGCTGCCGCTAGAACTGATAACATTAGCATTATTGCCAAAAGTGATTTTCTGTACTAGCCGATCGCCATTTTGCAAATGCAATTGTAAATTGGTAGAATAGGAATCAGGATGACGATAATCTGGATAGATTGTCACGGCCTCACCTTGCCATTCTCCCAGCAAAGCATCAACAGTTAAAGGCGGCCGTTCGGGGACATTTTTATCAAGCTGTTTTTCGCGAATTAAGGTAAGTTTGGATAAATTGCCGTCAATATTATAGAGTTGAACGAAGCGCAACCTGCGATAGTTGTAGATAAAACCAAACTCGGCACCAGACTCAGAATAAGGCGCTAATTGAATAGTACCCTGACAAAAATTTCCATTTTCAAAGAACAGGATATCTCGTCCCAAACTCTGATATTCTCGAACAAGTTCGCTGACTTCCGGTTCGCCGACACCGCTAGGATTTGGCGAGAAGCGGCGCAGTTTTAACCGCACTGTTTTGTTGTCGTTGAGTCCTTCGAGAGAAATAATGCTGGGAGTATCTTGAAGTACCTCTCCTCGCGTTGATAGCTGGGTGAAGGAACCGTGCCATTCTCCTAAGTTTTGCAGAAAGTTTTCCCACTGCGCTACCATATTCTTACCTTTGGATATATGTCTAAAAATAGAATTATAACTCTACTGACGGATTTTGGATTGAGCGATGTTTATGTGGGAGTGATGAAAGGTACGATCGCCCAAATTAACTCGCAGTTAAAAGTTATTGACATTACACACCAAATACCCTCTCAAAATATTGCAGCGGCCAGGTTTTGTTTGATGACTGCTTTTGCTTATTTTCCAGCGGAAACCGTACATATTGCTGTAGTCGATCCGGGTGTGGGTAGCAACAGACGCGCAGTTGCAATTAAATGTGCTAATTGCTTCCTTGTCGGGCCTGATAACGGGTTGTTTAGCGGGGTGTTGAGTCGGGAAAGGGCGAGATCCTGTGTCGAACTCACGAATTCTCAATATTGGCGTACACCCGAACCCAGCAGCACATTTCACGGTCGCGATATTTTCGCAGCAGCGGGGGCTCATTTGGCGAACGGGGTGGCTTTGGCAGAGTTGGGAAGGGCGGTAAGCCCTGCGAGTTTAGTGCAGCTACAGATACCAAATTGCGCCGTTACAGCCACAGGTGCGGTAGGTTGCGTTCAATATGTCGATCGCTTCGGCAATTTAATTACTAATATCCCGAATAATTGCATTGTATCTAACAATTGGTCAGTTATAATTAGCAATAGTTCCGATCCAATTCGCATCCCCAGCGGTAAAACTTACAGCGACAGCAAGCCAGGGGATTTAATTGCCATAACTGGTTCTGACGGTTGGCTAGAAATTGCCGTTAACGGCGGCAGCGCTCAATCAGTATTAGAATTGGACTGTGGGGCGATCGTACAATTGCTTTTTGAAACCAACAATTAAAATCATCTCTTGCAGTCCGCGTCTGCAGATGTTTTGCTTGTAAAAACGATTTCAATATCCGTTTCATATCTATACAATTATAAAAAACCCGGTTTAGCCAAAAAACCGGGTTTCTCATCTTTATCCAGCTACCACGAAATTTACCAACTTTCCAGGAACTACAATCACCTTTTTAATCTCCTTACCTTCCAGGTGACGCTTCGCCAATTCCGACTCGCGGGCGTAATTTTCCAAAGCAGCTTTATCAGCACCAGAAGGTACTTGAATAGTGCCACGAGTCTTGCCCATAACTTGAATTACCAGCGTAATTTCATCGGTAATTAAAGCTGATGGATCGACAGTCGGCCAAGTTTGCGTATGCACCGATTCGCTGTTACCAATCAAATGCCACAATTCATCAGCAATATGCGGTGAAAAAGGCGCTAACAGCAAAATTAAAGTGTTAATTCCCTCTGCATAAACAGGCGAATCTTTACATTTATAATCAGCCAGCGCATTGTTCAATTTCATCATTTCCGAAACAGCAGTATTGAACTGATAATCGCCCTCCAAATCTTCTCGCACTTCCTTAATTGCAGTGTGAATCGCCCGCCGCAAATCCTTCTCAGCCTTGCTCAACACATCTTTCTCCCCTTGGTCGGGGTGAGCTTGGCTCAACACATCTTTCTCCCCCCCTTGCCAAGGGGGGGCTGGGGGGGGTGAAGCAAACTCTGTCACCAAGCGCCAAACGCGATTTAAAAAGCGGAATTGCCCTTCCACATCTGCGTCGTCCCACTCCAAATCCTTCTCTGGCGGCGCTTTGAATAAAATAAACATTCGCGCCGTATCTACCCCGTATTTCCCCATAACTTCCAAGGGGTCAACGCCGTTGTATTTTGATTTTGACATCTTCTCGTAGAAGACTTCTAAAGCTTCGCCAGTTTGCGGATCTTTGGGATTTGTTGGGTCTACATCTGCTGGGGGAACGTATTTGCCAGTAACGGGATTTTTGTAGGCCATTGCTTGCACCATGCCTTGAGTTAAGAGGCGTTTAAATGGTTCGTCGCAGTCGATCAAACCCCGATCGCGCAAAACCTTCGTAAAGAACCGCGAATATAGTAAATGCAGGATTGCGTGTTCGATACCGCCGACATATTGATCTACCGGCATCCAATCATTCGTCTTCGCCGTATCGAAAACTTGTTCCTGATTTTTTGCATCGGGATAGCGCAAGAAATACCACGATGAATCCATAAAAGTATCCATCGTATCTGTTTCCCGATGCGCTGGAGTGCCGCAACTCGGACAAGCAACGTTTACCCATTCTGCCATTTTTGCCAAGGGCGAACCTTTGCCAGTAAATTCTACATTTTCCGGCAACAATACGGGTAAATCCGATTGCGGGACGGGGACTGTTCCGCAGTTGGGACAGTGAATTACCGGAATCGGAGCACCCCAATAACGCTGTCGAGAAATTAGCCAATCTCTCAAGCGATATTGCACTCGCGCTTTGCCACAACCTGAACTTTCGGCAGCTTCAATAATTGCGGCTTTGCATTTAATTGAATCCATGCCGTTGAAGCTTTCGGAATTAATCATAATTCCTGGTTCGGTGTAAGCTTCGGTTAGCGGAGTTTCATCATCATCCACAATTACTACTTTAATTGGCAGTTGATATTCAGTGGCAAATTTGAAATCTCGCGTGTCGTGGGCTGGTACTCCCATCACTGCGCCGGTGCCGTATTCGTACAGTACGTAATCGGCAATCCAAATCGGGATTTCTTCGCCGCTGAAAGGGTTGATTGCTTTGCCGCCTGTGGGGATGCCGCGCTTTGGTTTGTCTTCGGCGGTGCGATCGATCTCGCTTTGCAGTGCAACTTCTTTGATGAAGGTGTCTGCAGCAGCTTTTTGGTCTTCGGTAGTCACGCGCGCGGTTAACGGATGTTCTGGCGCTAAAACAAGGTAACTAACGCCATAAACTGTATCGGGGCGAGTGGTGAAAACGGCGATTTTTTCATCCATTCCCACAATCGGAAATTCCAAGTAAGCGCCGACTGATTTGCCAATCCAATTGGCTTGCATTAATTTGACTCTTTCGGGCCAATTTGGCAATTTGTCTAAGTCGTTTAATAACTGTTCGGCGTAATCGGTAATTTTGAGGAACCACTGCCGCAATAATTTGCGCTCGACTTTCGCACCGGAACGCCAGGAACGACCTTCGTTGTCTACTTGTTCGTTTGCTAAGACTGTTTGGTCGATGGGATCCCAATTAACTGCTGCTTCTTTTTGATAAGCTAATCCTGCTTCTAAAAATTGCAAGAAAATCCATTGAGTCCACCGATAATAATCGGGAGAACAGGTTGTAACTTCTTTTGTCCAATCAAAGGAAATGCCCAGCCGCTGAAATAAGCCTTTCATTTGGGCAATATTTTCATAAGTCCATTTTGCGGGGGGAATTCCGCGTTCGATGGCTGCATTTTCTGCCGGCAAACCAAAAGCGTCCCATCCCATCGGATTGAGTACGCGATAGCCTTGCATTCGCTTGAGTCTGGCAATTACATCGATGATTGTGTAGTTGCGGACGTGGCCCATGTGCAGGTTTCCCGACGGGTAGGGGAACATGGATAAGGCATAAAATTTAGGCTTTTCGGTATCTTCTGGCATTTGGTCTAAGTTTTGCTCAGCCCATATCTGCTGCCATTTTTCTTCTATGGATTGGGGGTTGTATCTGGAGTCCACAGCAATTTCTCCGTGCAGAGTTTAGTAATGTTTGCTTCAGTATTTTTGCACATTCATGGGGCCGCGATTAGGATTCTTTTGAACCCCAAGCATTTTGGCTCTAATATCTGTATTATATATTGTAGTATATGCAATTTTCCTTGGGGGCGATCGACCAAATTCCCGATGCGCCGTTAAAAGAATAAGAATTACGCAGGGGCGGTCAGAAACCGGGTTTTTACGAGAAGACCCGTTACAGTCAGCCAAATCGCAAAAAACCCGGTTTCTTTGGTCTTGATGCGTAAGTCCTAAAAAAGTAAATAACTGCAATCTGCAGCAACCCGATTTGTTTAAAAAACCGGGTTTCTACTCGTTGTTTGGGCTTAGATGCTATCTGGGTCGATGTTCAATTCGCGCAGTTTGGCGGCTAAACGTTCGGCTTTTTGAGCTTGTTGTTCGGCGCGCTGCGAGGCTTCTTCGGCACGCTCTCGCTCTAGTAGTCGCTCTGCATTCATTTCAGCAGGGGAAAGAAACTTTTCTCCATCAGGTTTATAAATTTCTAACCCTGATTCTGGCAACTCAAACCGCACTCCCAGTCTCGGACTTATCCATCCCTCCATCGGTTCAATTGGTTCTAAGCTTCCTTCAATTCTTTGCCAACCTTCCAACTCATTTATTTCGGGGTCGTAAAGGTAATATTCCTCAACTCCATAGCGATTGTAAAATGAAAGTTTTTTGTGCATTTTTGTGTTGCTATCGTTGTGGGAACGAATCTCAAAGACGACTTGGGGAGGGATATTATCTTCGCTAAATTGTAGGTAGGAACGGCGATCGCCTTTTGGTCTACCAAATATTACCATTGTATCTGGTGCTTGAGAAATGTCATTTCTTCTCTCAACCGGATACCAGAGTAAATCGGCTGCTACAAACACGTTGGGGTCATCTTGAAACAGCGATTCGCAACCTTCTTTGATGGTGACAATTAATTTGTATTGAATTGTACTTTCTGCCATTGGTTGACCGTCGCTGGATGGATAAATTATTTCTTCGGTTGTGACTTGCATTGTGGTGGTCTCCGAGAAGTATCTATGCTTAATTATACTATTATTTGAAGTAGGTGTATCGGGTGAGAATGCGGAAGTGCTATTTGCCAGGTAAGAATATTCACAAGAGCGAACAGCGGCGTTTTAAAGCGGCTTGCAAAAGAGTGTTGTACTGTTTTTGGTTGACAGTATATGCTCCGAATCTTTCCAAGTGGGGATTGTTCATTTGAGCGTCAAAAAGTAGATAAGATCGATCGCGCAATCTCTCCACCAACTTTACCATCGCCACCTTAGAACCCTCGGAAATTCGGTAAAACATCGATTCGCCAATAAACGCACCGCCTATAGACAATCCCAGAATACCGCCCGCCAATTCGTCGCCGCACCAAGTCTCGAAGCTGTAAGCCCAACCGGCCTCATACAAACGCCAGTAAATCTGCTTGAGCTCCTTAGAAATCCAGGTCGTTTCCCGATCGGCACAACCCTCAACCACCGCCCCAAAATCGCGGTTTACAGCCACTGAAAACCGATTTTGATTTATAGCGCGGCTCAGCGATCGCGGATAGGTAAATCTTTCATCTAGCGGTATCAGCGCCCGCTGACGGCTCGAATACCACCCCAAACTCTCTTCGCCGTCATTTGCCATCAAGAAGTAGCCTTGCGCGTATCCCTGTATAATTGACGGTATATCATATTGCATATATTTATCAGTTGTCATTTGTCCGCTAACTTTTCAAAGTCAACATTAGCAATTAGGAATAATTATGTCTGAAACCATCGAACCTATTACCTTACCGCCCGCCCAAAACCCAGAGCAAGAAGGTCAGTGGCTCCAACAAACGCTGCTCGCATGGCTAGACTCCGAGTTTATCCCAGAAGCTGCCAACCAGCAAATAGCTAAAAGAGCTGCCCAAATCTATGTCCGCCAGCGTATGGAAGGCGAAAACGACGTGGGCAGCCTCGTAATTGCGATCGTCACCGAAATGCAGGCCTATGATTTTTCTAAAAGCTTTTACGGCGAATTTGCGATCGCCAATGCCGTCAGCGACTTATTACTCGAAAGTCTCGGCATCGATAAATGCTGCGGTCAGTGAAGCAAGAAAGAGAAGAAGGAAGAAGGAAGAAGGAAGAAGGAAGAAGGAAGAAGGAAGAAGGAAGAAGGAAGAAGGAAGAAGGAAGAAGGAAGAAAGTCTGAAACAAAAATTAACCCTAAATATAATCTTGCCGATTATTCATAAGTTTTTCTTCATTCCTTCTTATTTCTTCCCTCTCTCGCGACGATAACTAAACCCTTCTTTCTTCTATCCGTTAAATCCGTTACGAAATACGAAATCCGTTGCCGAACTTCGTTCTTTCTGCTACCAGCTAGACTTCACAACACCGGGCAAAAGACCTTCGTGAGCCATTTCTCGCATCACGTTGCGAGACAGTCCGAAGTCGCGATAGTAACCTCTGGGCCGTCCTGTTGCCCAGCAGCGGTTCCGCAAGCGAGTCCGCGAACTGCTGCGGGGTAGCTGTTGCAGTTGTCGGTGAATCGCCATTTTGTCCATCTGGTTGCTAGCTTGGTCAAACTGCTCTTTCAGGTCTTCCCGCTTGTCAGCGTACTTGTCTACGAGTGCTTGGCGCTTTTTCTCGCGCTCGATCATGCTCTTTTTTGCCATAACTCAGTTTATATCCTTAGATAAATCACGATCAACTATTTTACTATATTTTGGTCATTTCGGATCGCTTTTATTTAAATTACTTTTTTTGTTGACAATATTTTTAACCACAGGCATCTTGCTTGTTCCTGAAAATAGTGCAACATCTAACTATTAGCAGAAGGGCACAAATCGGCAAGTTCGCAAATATTGCAAATCGGCTTTCTTGCATTACAAACCGCCCGACCGTGATAAACTAACCGAATCGACCAATTTTCCCAATCCGGCTGCGGCAACAATAGCATCAAATCCCGCTCGATCCGATTCGGATCGGTATGTTCGGTCAATCCCAACCGTTGACTCAAACGCTTGACGTGGGTGTCTACTGTCACGCCCATATGAATACCAAAAGCGTGAGCGAGAACGACATTAGCTGTTTTGCGGGCAACTCCGGGCAATTCTAGCAGCAGTTCCATTTGCTGCGGCACTTGATTGTTGAATTTGTTGACGATCGCCCAACAAGCAGCTTTAATATTTTTAGACTTATTTCGGTAAAAACCAGTCGATCGCACCAGACGCTCCAATTCATCTAAATCAGCATTTCCCAAAGCCTCCGCATCGGGGAAACGCTCAAACAAGGCGGGCGTTACCAGGTTTACTCGCTCATCCGTACACTGAGCCGAGAGAATCGTCGCCACCAACAACTGCACCGGAGTTTCGTAGTTGAGAGTGCAAGGAGCTTCTGGATACAGGCGTTTGAGGCGAATCAGAATTTCGAGCGATCGTTGTTTTAAACTTAACTTTTTAGTCATTTGTTATTTGTTATTTGTTATTTGTTATTTGTTATTTGTTATTTGTTATTTGTTGTTTGTTAGTTGTTAGTTGTTAGTTGTTATTTGTTATATCAAAACTATTTGTAGTGCGGACACTAGGAGGCACTACAAATTTTACTGATTGCGGTTAATCGATCGAAGTTGATATTAGTCATTTACAACTGATTGAGGTCGATTCCCATGTCTCGGAGTCTCGCTTCTAAAGCTTGCGAGCGCGATCGTTCTTGTTCCAGCATAGTTTCTGCTTGTTCGGCCCTTTGCCGTTCTTGTTCGGCCCTTTGCCGTTCTTGTTCGGCCCTTGATTCTGCTTGCTCTCGAAGTTGAGCGAGTTCCACAAAACTCACAAACGGTGTGCCATCAGGCCTGAATATTTGTAGTTCAGTTTCTGATAGCTGAAACCGCACTCCCATTCTGGGACTTACCCAGCCGTTCACTTCTTCGATTGGTTCTAATCGTTCCTCTCGACGCTCCCATATAGTCAAATCCCGATTTGCTGGATCGTACAAATAATATTCTTCTACGCCGTATTGTTCATAAAATCTCAATTTTTGCAGCATCGGAGTCAGGCGATTTCCCGGCGACCAAATTTCAAAGGCGACTTGCGGCACAATATTATCTTCGTTCCACTGCTGGTAGGAGCCTCGATAACCTTTCGGTCTTCCGAAGGCTACCATCACATCTGGCGCTTGAGAAATTTTGTTATTTCCTTCTACTGGATACCACAGTAATTTTCCCGCTACAAAAACATCAACCACGCTCGCAAATAACAGTTCTAAATTTTCTTTAATCCACACGATCAATCTAAACTGTTCGGTATTGTCTGACATTGGTTCGCCGTTATCATCTGGGTAGATAATCTGAGATTTGTCGGGAGATTGCAGTTGTGTAATCATTGCTGTTTTCCCCAAATTTACTGGTTATTTTATATTATTCAACAGTCATCAGCGTTGTAATGACTAATGACTGCTGACTAATGATTGATGACTGACGACCAATGACTACTGCTGTCGAAGATTTCGCATCAAATCGATGCCTGCCAAATTAACAGTATCGCGAACAATTAAGAAAATTCCCAAACCCAGCAACAGCATCAAACCAGTCTGCATCACATTTTCCTGAATGCGGTTCGGCAGAGGTTTGCCCCGCAGTCCTTCTATTAACAAAAAAGCTAGCTGACCGCCATCCAAAGCAGGTAAAGGCAAGATATTAATCACAGCCAAATTGATGCTAATTAACACGGCAAACTGAAACAAATTCGCTGCATCCGATCGCGCAATCCCTGCACCGGCGGCCACAATTGCTACGGGCCCGGACAACTGTTTTGCGGTTTGACCGAAATTGGTAACTAACTGCCCGAAACCTTCCACAGTCAGCACTACAATCCGCTGAAATTCAGTCGCCGCCATGCTAAAGGCATCTAGAATTCCCGCCCGATCCCGCACGACAGTTCCGTTAGAAGTTAGCTGTACGCCAATGCGGCCTTTACCGTCGGGGGACTTTTCGGGAGTGACTGTCACGACAAATTTTTGTTCTGCACGCTGAATTTCTAACGCTAGGGGTTGGTTGGGATGATCTTGGATTGCTGAGACTAGAGATTTGATTGCTTCGCGGGAAGCGCCCAATTCCTTGCCGTCAACGGACAGAACAATGTCGCCCGATCGAATTCCCGCTTGGAAGGCGGCCGAACTTACTTCTGCTGCGACTTCCGGGACTTTAACTCCCGGTAGGTAGTTCATGGATGCTGCGCCGACAGTGGTCAATTGCACCACCAGCAGGAAGTAAGCAAAAATCAAGTTGGCAATCACCCCGGCGCTAATCACGATCGCCCGATCGAGTACGGGGCGATTTCGCAGCAAATTCGGGTCATTGGGGGGAATATTGCTTTCTGGATCGTCATCCGGGAAACCCACGAAACCTCCCAGGGGAAAGGCGCGGATGGCGTATTCTGTTTCCGGGCCTTGGTACTTCCACAGGATGGGGCCGAAACCGATAGAGAAGCGGTTGACGTGAATGTGTTGAAGTCTCGCCGCCAAGAAGTGGCCGAGTTCGTGAACGACAATCAAGATACCTAAAACTGCGATCGCTGCCAAAACTGACATGAAGGATTCCACTAACACTTTTACTTTACTTTGATTTATTTTAATATCTTTTTAATATAGGTGGCGGACGATCGGCAATTTTCAGTCAAACTAGAAGATGGTATGTTTTTTTCATAAGTCCCGGCCGGTAAGCGATCGGGCTGATGTAACTTTTCGCCTTTCTGAAGAAAGAAGGAAAAAAAATAATTCAACCGATGCCCTGTTTGGCTGATGCCCTGCGCGGGCCGATGCCCTGCGCGGGCCGATGCCCGATGCCCAATTTCCTATTACAAATTACCCATTACCAATTCCCCATTACCAATTCCCAATTATGAAAGACACTTCTTTGAATATTATCGCTATTTCGATCTTCGCCATCACCGTTTCCATAATATTGGGCCCTTTATTCAACTTGCCAGAAGCCGTACCTGCGATCGCCACTTTTTGCCTGTTGGGGCTAGCCACCCTCGACACTTTCCAGTGGCAAGGTCAAGGCGGTACAATTTTAGTAGATTTGCTTGGGGGAAGTTCCAAACAAAAGCGCGATCGCATCCTTCACCACGAAGCCGGGCACTTCCTAGTCGCCCACCTGTTAGGAATTCCCGTAAGCAGCTACGCCCTCAGCGCGCTTGAAGCCTTCAAACAAGGTCAAACAGCCCAAGGCGGCGTCCGATTTGAAGACGAACAACTAGCATCTCAACTCCAAAGCGGCACTCTTTCATCCCAAATTTTAGATCAATATTGTACAGTGTGGATGGCCGGAATAGTAGCCGAAAAAATTGTTTATGGCAGCGCACAAGGCGGCGTAGAAGACCGCACAAAAATCCGCGCCATCCTCACACAACTGCGCCGTCCCAATTCCGAAATTCAACTCAAACAAAACTTAGCTTCCCTACGAGCAAAAAACCTACTCGAAAGCCATAAATCAGCTTACGAAGCCCTAGTTGAAACAATGGAAAAAAGAGCAACAGTTGCTGAATGTTGCGACACGATTCAACAAAATTTGTAGCACAAAAATTGCGCCCCTTGCCTGAGCGAGCCCAGTTTTTTTGTAGGTCGATCGCTAAAACTCTGATTCGGCCTACAAACCGGGTTGAAGATTTACTACCAAATCCCAGTTTGTCATCCCCTCGATATTCTGACTCTTCTCTTTCCTCTTCTCTTCGCGTTCTTTGCGTCTTCGCGGTTCCATTATCAAGGGAGTATGTTACCCCAATTTGGTACTAATACCAATGAAATAAAGTAGCGCTAGATATTACCCCCCCAACCCCCCCTTATCAAGGGGGGGGCTAAGACTTCATCCATAGCACATCTTTAGAAAAATGGTATAAGAGCATACATATTATCGGATTAAAAACTCATGTAACAACCAAAACATTTCGCAACAAAACGGCAAACAGCTAACAAAAAATCACAAAAAATGCTGTAGCTGTTCCGTTTCGGAATCTGCCTCCAATAGTGCGGTGTCGGTGTCAGCGAACTGGGCACAACACCGCCAATACAAATAAACGCTATTTGCAACATAGCAAAAATGCTTTACTTGCTCGATGCAAAAGATATTGACGAATCAGCGATTATGCTTGGGAAGCATTTGTCGATCGACTACCAATTACGGATTATTCACAATCATCCCGATCGCCCAAAAAAACTTAGTATTGCGGCATAGCGTGAGTTATACTCCATACTGCAAAGACTGCGACTGCCCAAAAATCCCGAAACAAAAGTTTATGAGCAACACTTCCCCGCCTGAAGCAGCAGCCAACAACCCCGAAACAAAAAAACTCAGTTTCTCAACTAAATTAGCTTACGGTGCCGGAGACCTCGGCCCCGCAATTACGGCGAATGTTCTGGTATTTTTCCTGCTGTTTTTCTTTACTAACGTAGCAGGTTTGGCTGCGGGTACTGCTAGTAACATTTTGTTAATCGGTAAGGTTTGGGATGCCATAAATGACCCGATTGTGGGGGTTTTGAGCGATCGCACATCTCATCGCTGGGGCCGCCGCTATCCTTGGATGG
The DNA here is from genome assembly GCF_963890365.1 of Tychonema sp. LEGE 07196. NCBI lineage: Bacteria > Bacillati > Cyanobacteriota > Cyanophyceae > Oscillatoriales > Microcoleaceae > Tychonema > Tychonema sp. LEGE 07196. The sequence continues at coordinate 119,696 of NZ_CAWPRX010000013.1, forward strand.
TTTACGGCGCAATTCCTTTCGGTATCTTCTTCTTTTTGCAGTGGATTGTTCCCAGCAAAGATCCCACGATATTGTTTTGGTACTATGTGGCGATCGGCATTTTATTTAACACCGCCTACACCGCCGTTAACCTGCCTTACACCGCCCTCACTCCAGAATTAACCCAAGACTACAACGAACGCACTAGCCTTAACAGTTTTCGGTTTTCTTTCTCCATCGGCGGCAGCATTTTGTCGCTAATTATAGCGCAAATTATCTTTGCCTTAGTTAAAGATGACATCCAAAAATACTTAATATTAGGCGCACTCTGTGCAGTGATTTCAGTATTACCTTTGTACTGGTGCTTTTTCGGAACCCGTCAACAAGTATTCTCTCAATTTTCAACCGATCCAGGAGAAGACACTTCAACTTCCTTGCCGCTGAAAGAACAGGTGCGGATTGCATTGAACAATCGCCCTTTTTTATACGTAATTGGAATTTATCTCTGTTCTTGGCTGGGCGTGCAATTAACTGCTTCTATTTTGCCCTATTTTGTCATCAACTGGATGAAACTGCCGGCTGCAACTTTTACCCAAACTGCGATCGCCGTTCAAGGCACCGCACTCGCCATGTTATTTGTTTGGAGTAAAGTCAGCGAGCGATACGGCAAAAAAGCTGTTTATTTTATGGGCATGAGTTTGTGGATTATCGCCCAAGCCGGACTGTTTTTCCTGCAACCGGGACAAGTAGTCCAGATGTATTTGTTAGCAGTAATGGCAGGGGTGGGAGTTTCCACTGCTTATCTCATACCTTGGTCGATGATACCGGATGTGATTGAACTCGACGAACTCCAAACAGGAGAAAGACGCGAAGGCGTGTTTTATTCGTTTATGGTCTTGCTGCAAAAAATTGGTTTGGCATTGGGCTTGTGGTTTGTAGGACAAGCATTAGAACAAGCTGGATTTCTTGCCACAGTTCAGGGACAAGCCCCTCCCATACAGCCGGATTCCGCGCTGTTCGCGATTCGAGTTGCGATCGGCCCCCTGCCCACAATTGCTTTAATTTGCGGCATGATTCTCACATATTTTTATCCCATTACCCGCGAAGTTCATGCAGCAATTTTGTTGCAGCTTCGAGAAAAGAAAGCACAGGATCGCTAAGCAAAGATTCAGCTAAGTGGAATGAGTAAACTCAAAAAGTAACAACTACCAACAGCTAATCTGGGCGATATCTATAGCTATGTTCCCATCAATTACGAACTCTTTCTTGGCTCTGACTAATTGGAGTCTTCTACTCGTTACCAGGCTCTGCCTCCCTAATCGTGTGCCGAGGCAGATCCTCTAAATATGGGTTCTTTTCGCAGAGCCTGGGAAGCAGTTATAAGTTGTAGGGTGCGTCGCTCGTTTAATCTGGCGCTCTAGGGCGAGAGTTGTTTTTGGCGACGCACCCTACGTTGAGTTAAGTAAATGGTATTGCCCTATAACCTAATTTTTCTAAGAAAAAACATCATATTCTCGATCGCGCTTTGCCCCGATACAAACACCCAGAAGTTTGATCTTTTCGAGATGTCGATCGACTTTGAACTTGCCAGTTATTAATTTTTATGTATGTACGGCACTATTTAGAGTAGTATGTGATATACTTATGCCGACAAATAAGTCGAGCGATTTAAGCAGTCATCCAGCTCGTCAAAAAGTTTATTATTAAAATAAAAGACAGATTTTTTTCGGAAATTGATTCGATTAGTTACAGTTCAAAAAATCTGCTGAAGGCTGCTAATTATATCTATCTGCAAAATGGCCAACTTTTTAGTCGGTCAATTAGCGTATAATTTAACAGATGCTACAGTTGATGCCTGACAGAAAAGTGGCAGAATAGAGGAGAAGGCAATAGCAGCGCGATCGGCTGCTGAGGTGTGAGGACAAATTGTAAAATTTTGGTAAAGTTATCGCGCTAGAGGCGATCTCAGCGACATCCTAAAAAGTGGGTACAGCCGCCCAGAAACCCAGAATATAAGCACAACACAGCAGACCACAATACAGTCGGATACAACTCTCAAGCAATTAGTAAAAAAACTTTTGCAGCAGGCAAAACATAGGAATTTAGTTATTTTTGTATATGATGTGAAAGTAGTGAGAATTATTAGCAGGAACTAGAACCGACCAACCAATAATCTCCTGTGATATCCTGAAGTCAATGGTGAAAGTATCAACCAGAAGGGTCGCACAACAAAGCTGATTTTACCAAAAAAATATGAAAGAGGTCAACATGGAAAAAGAACAGGACGCTCATCTCGTACCCATTACCAACCAGAGCCGACAGGTGCAGCAATTTTCCGTTGACGAGGGAGAAGAGTTAGGCGCGCAGCCTCAAAAAGGATTGAATCTCAACCCGTTATTTAGGACTCTGGGGCGCAAAGCCTTAGTCATCATTGGGATTGTCGCTCTAGCAGGCGGTGGAATTTATTTTCAGATCAAGCAAAGCAAGAAAACATATCAAGGCGATTTTAGTCTGCTTGTGGAACCCGTGACAACAGAGGCAAGAATTGCTGACCCCGCTGCTCTAGCCAATCGCAGCGAGGGTGGCGGAGTGCCCAGTCGAGATTTTTTTAGTTTGGACTACGCAACTCAACTGCAAATTCTCCAGAGTCCTCAGATGCTATCGGCTATTGTGAAACAAGTCCAAAAAAAATATCCAAAAATGACCGAGGAACTTCTGAAAAAAGGATTAGTCGTTTTGCGCGTCGGAGATAATGAGCTGACGCAAACTAAAATTTTGGAAGTTCGTTTCCTGGGCCAGGAACCTGAATTAATTAAGTTTGTTTTACAAGAAGTTAAAAAGAAATATTTAAAGTACAGCCTTGACGAACGCAAGAGTCGCATTGGTGAAGGTGTTAATTTTATTGAAAACCAGCTTCCGGGACTTAACAAGCGCGTAAATGACCTGAAGTCGGAGTTACAGGTGATACAGCAGCAGCAAAAAATTACAGATCCTAAAGAACAAGGCGCGCAATTGATCCAGCAAGTTCGCACAGTAGAAACTTTAGAGTTAGAAACTCAAAGGCTGCTGCAGGAACAGAAAACGCTGTACGCTAACTTGCAAAAGCAATTAGATTTTACACCAAATGAAGCTATTGCCGCTTCAGCTTTAAGCGAAGAACCTCAATATAAAGAGTTGCTGACCAAGGTTAAGGAAGTAGAAGGTCAGATTGCTGTAGAAACAGCTCGTTTTAAATCTGCTAACCCGATAGTGGAAGCTTTAGAGCGCAAGCGGGCAAATTTAGTAGCTTTACTCAACCAGCAAACTGATCGAATTTTGGGGCAAAATTTAGTAGGCCCTGAAGCCAATGCTAAAGTTCAGAATTTTCAAAATTCGATTCGCATAGGCTTGATCAAACAATTGGTTGATACTGCTAACCAAGTTCAAGTTTTAGAAGCTCGCAGTCAGGCGATCGCCCAAACAAAAAATGATTTGAGCCGACAAGCAAGAGAATTTCCCAGTATAGCTCGTCGCTACAACGAACTGCAACAGCAATTAGACATAGCAGCGCGCACCCGCGATCAACTTTTAACTCAGCGAGAAACTCTGCGGGTCCAAGCAGCTCAAAGCCAAGTACCTTGGGAAGTAATTTCTGAACCCCGGATACCGCGAGATCCTAAGACTGGCGATTATACTCCGGTAGGCTCGAAAAATGCCAACAAATTTTTTATGGCAATTGTTGGGGGGCTAGTGTTGGGTGTGGGAGTGGCTATCCTGATTGAAAAGTTCCGCAATATTTTCTACACTGCTGACGACATTAAAGATGCGTTTGATGCACCTTTATTGGGAGTGATTCCTCGGGACAAAAATGCTAAAAAATTTCCGCCTTCTATTGCTAATTCCTATACTTATCTTGAAAAAAAAGAGGGGGATAAAAAAGTTGCTTCGGAATTTATAGAAGCTTTTGACTCTCTTTATACTAATATTCGCTTTCTTTCTTCAAATCGAACTATTGGATCTTTGGCAGTTGGTTCGGCTACAGTTGGTGAAGGCAAATCTACCGTTGCTTTAAACTTAGCTCACGTTGCTGCGCTGGCGGGCCAGCGAGTGCTGTTAGTAGATGCCGATTTGCATTCGCCCAGCTTGCACTTGCTCTTGGAAGTGCCTAATCTAAAGGGATTGAGCAACTTGCTCGACGACAGTAAAAACCAACCTAATGAAATTATCCAGCGATCGCATCTAGAAGATAATCTTTTTGTATTAACTGCGGGTCTTCCTATTCCTGGTGTTGCTAGACGGCTTGCTTCATCTGGGATGCAGTATTTAATGGATGAACTTCACGCAACATTTGACTTAGTTATCTACGATACGCCACCGCTGCTTGACAGTAAAGATGCGAATTATTTAGCGGCGCGCACAGATGGAATGCTAATGGTTGTAGCACTTCGCAAGACCAAGTTTTCTGTAGTCAAAAAAGTTTTCAGTCAATTAGAAAATTTTGGCATACCCTGCTTGGGTACAGTTGCCAATAATCCCACCAAAGGTAAGAAGTATCAAGCATCTAAATCATTAGCTCTGGAAGACAAAAATGAATATTTAAATTTTATACCAGTAGAGTCTGGCATCCGCAAACTAGCTCCGAAAAAAGAGTGATACCATGTCGCAAAAGGACGACAATCATCAGATTTGTTTGAGCGTTTGGAGTTGAGTCTTCAAATGGATGATATCATGTCCGCTCGATTGACCGATATCAAATTAGTCCGCACTACGAACCAACCGTTTTTGTTATTAATCTACCGGACCTGATATGAGGACTAAACTCCGAAAAAGTAAATTTTTACAAATTTCAGACTCGGCTTCAATTTTCCCGATTAATTTGTGATATCAAATCCGTTAGGATCGGAATAGTAAATTCACTGTTGACTATTGACTGTTGACTGTTGACTGTTAACATCACCAAGAGTGCAGCCGGAATTGATATGAGGTAAATCTCAAGGCTTAAATCGACTGATGGCGGACTAATTTTCATCGGGGTAAATAGGAAATGTTACGGTAAAATTAGTCCAGCCATTGCTGCTTTCTACGTCAATTTTGCCCTGCAACTGTTCGACCAGTTTTTGCACCAAAGCTAAACCCAAACCTGTCCCTCCTTGTTTCCAGGGGTCAGCGTTGGGAACTCGATAAAATTTATCAAAAATTCGGGGCAGTTCCTGTATAGAAATGGACGATTGATTGCTGAGTTTAAATTGGATGAAGGAACTCAAATCAGTTGCTGGGATAGAATTTTTTCCGCTTCCGACCTCTTCCCAGTATCCATTTTTGCACTCAACTCTGAGAGAGATTTCGCCGTCATTGGCGGTATATTTGCAGGCATTGTTGAGGATTTCTGCTAAAATTCGTCCCAAACTAGCGCGGTTGGAACTGATCGTGGGGAGGTGAGAATCGCACTCAAATCGCAAATGCTGGTGGCGGTTCTGGGTGCGGGTGTAAAATGGCTCGATAATCGCAGGTAGCCAGACTTCTAAGTTTACTGGTTCGAGATCGATCGGGCAAGCTGCGGCTTCGAGGCGCTGCAAATCGAGCAAAGCATTAATCAAATCGGTTTCTCTAGTACATTCGGTTTCTAAAATTTCTAAATAAATCTGCCGTCGGTCTGGTGTGGGAGAAACTTTCAGCATATGAATAGCCATTTTCATATTAGCTAAAGGCGTGCGTAGTTCGTGAGAAACTGTGCTGAGAAATTCATCTTTGAGAACGTTTAAATGCTGGAGTTCCTGCACTTTTTGCTGCAATTGGGCGGTGCGTTCTTGGACTTGGCGTTCGAGGTCGGTGTTGAGATTTTGTACTTGCTGGTAGAGTTGGGCTTGCTGAATGGCGATCGCAATTTGAGTTGCCAGTTGCAGCAGCAAATCCACTTCCGAAGGTTGCCACTGCCGCGATTTAGAGCACTGATGGACGCACATCACGCCCCACAAATTGCTGTCTTGCAAAATTGGTACAATCAAATAAGCTTTGATTTGCGCTTGCTGCAAGCGTGCAGATGTTTCGGCATTCAAATTAGCTTGCTCGATGTCGGGGACGGCGTATATTTCCTGTTCGATCGCGAATGCAGATTCATGCCACATTGTATCTGGCATGATTTCTCCCAAGATCGAAGACCACTTGGAGGCAACGGATTCTGCCACGACAATGCCCAAATCCTTCGACTCCAAACGCACGATGGCTACTCTGTCGGCGTGCAGAACTTGCCGGACTTCATCGACGCTGGCGTTAAGAATTTCTTCGAGGTTTAAGGATTGGTGAATCCGCAAGGAAATTTGAGTTAGCAGCCGATCGCGCTGCACCTGTTCGTGGAGTTTGGCAGTCCGTTCGCGCACCTGCTGTTCCAATTTGGCATTGCGGCTTTGCAGCAGTTCCAATTTTTCTGCTTGCAGTTGATAAACCGACTGCTGCAACTGTTTGACAACTCGGTACATTTCGGTCGGATCGAGGACTCGGAGCAAGTTGGTTTGGGTAATAATTCCCAATAGTTCTCCGCGCCCTCCGCACACCACCAACCGCTGCACTTGTTGCTGCTGCATTTGTTTGTGCGCCGTCCACAGGGAATCGGAAGGTTGCAGAAATTGCAGGGGAGTTCTCATGACTTCTTGAGCTAGGGTTTGCTCAAAATTTACTTCGAGAAACAGTGCCTGCACGATGTCGTATTCGGTAATAATTCCCAGAGGTTGCTGAAAGGAATAGTGAAAAATGGAGGTATAGTCATCTTTGGGTTTCTCCATTGTCAATTCTTTGTTTTTTGTAATGACTACACAACTGACTTGATGCTCTGACATCAGTTCGGCTATGCTCAGCAGCGACGCGGTGTGAGGCGCTGTAATTGGCGTAGTCATCAATTCTGCTACCCGCCGCAATTTCAGAATGTTTGAAGGCTGCAATACTTGGCGAATTCTTTCCCTAGTGAGCACTCCTACCAAGTGGCGAAATTGATTGACGATCGGCAAATAGCGAATTTTGTGCTGGCGAAATAAGGATAAAGCGCCGAACACGTCTTGATCCTCGGATGCTGTGAGGACAACCGACACCGGAGACATGATGTCGGAAATTGGTATTTTGTGCGAGGCTCCTTTTTTCTGAGTGTCTATTTTGCCAGAAGCGATGGGCCTCACTAAGTCGGCGGGAGTTAATATCCCCAGTAACAGCCCGCGGCTGGGGTTGTCGGATAAGTTGTCTGTGGTAATAGTTTGCTGGTCTTGCACCACGAGCACGCAGCAGGCCCGCACCTGTTCCGGCGGGGAGACTTCGGTCATCGCCCCCGGTTCTGAGGGTAAAGGTGTTTTGGTTAGGGGACAACTATTTTCCAACTGACTCATCAGGGCGATCGCCGCTGCTAAGGAAGTATCTGGTACGGCGGTTAGCGGGTAGCGGTCGATCGCCTGTTCTAATGCTGAGGAGTAAAAGGGTGGGTGGTAAAAGGACATAATTGATGGGGCAGGTTGTCAGAGGGCGGCTAATACCATTTTCGATTGTGGATGGGAAATGATTGATTGTATAAGGGTTTGGAGCGCGGGCTACCGAGTTGCATTTTGGGGGAAACTGGTATAAATATCGGCAAAGCGTTAGGGAATGACAGAAACACCAGAAACACCTAGCCTGTGCTTGGGATTTTAATAATAGACTTTCTAATTGATTATTTCCATTAATCCGAGTTTTCGATCGATAGTGCGATCGGTTTGCAATTTCAAATCGGGGCGGTTTTTACTGCCTGCTTTTAACCGGAGACTCACTTATAATCAAAATAACCAGAATGTAAAGTTTTACTACAAGATTTACCGATAATGACAACTTTAAGCTTAGAGCAAATTGCAGCCAAGTTAGAAAGCGAAAATTCTGCCGATCGCATGGTAGCTTTGGCTAACTTGCGGAACGTCCCTGCAGCAGAGGCTGTACCTTTGATTAAAAAGGTGTTGAACGATCGAAGTTTGCAAGTGCGATCGATGGCCGTGTTTGCTCTCGGAGTCAAACCGACTCCTGAGTGCTATCCCATTCTAGTCAAATTACTAGAAACTGAACCTGATTACGGCATTCGGGCTGATGCTGCGGGTGCTTTGGGCTATCTCGAAGATATCCGAGCTTTTGAGGCTTTGGTGCGCGCTTTTTATGAAGATACTGAATGGCTGGTGCGCTTTAGTGCTGCTGTTTCTCTGGGAAATCTCAAAGATCCCCGAGCTCGCGACGTGCTGCTGAAAGCTCTCGAATGCGAGCAAGTAGTGATTCAGCAGGCGGCGATTTCGGCTTTGGGGGAAATTAAGGACATTGGGGCGATCGATCGCATCCTCGATTTTACTCAGTCAGAAGATTGGCTGATCAGGCAGAGGCTGGCGGAAGCTTTGGGGAATTTGCCTAGTGTTAAAAGTGTCTCTGCTTTGAAATACTTAGAAAAAGACAGCAATTCTCAAGTATCTCAAGCCGCAACAATTTCTCTCGATCGCCTTTCCAAAGCAGAAGGGTAAAATATTGTAGAGGCGGGTTCACCAAAAATTGATAATTTAAGCAATAGAATCTGATCGACCCGCCTCGCTTGCGATATTTTAAATAACTTAGCAATGAAAATTTAAGAACTTAAGCGATTGCTCGTTACTTTCACTCTGCCTGGTAATGCAGATAGGCGAGGAAAAGCCTCATTTTATCTGGCAAATTACAGGAAAGAGGACTGTAGGACCTGTTTAAGTTATTAAGTTTTCGATCCTTATTAGACTTGAGATTCAGAAGTTTTTAATGAGTGAAAATAACCGCAGATGAAGGACGAATCCAGCAGAGACAAACGCAGATGTTTTTCAAGATAAAAGAGTTACCGAGTGCAAGATATCTATTGTTGTGGCATAGGGCGTTAAATGCCTTAGCATCAATTTAGTATCGCATAAATCAAGATAAATTCTGGTCTTATTTTCCATAAAAAAATGGCTTTTTTTGGCGAAATTCCTAAAAACAATCAGAGATTTTATGCACTAAGATTTGGATCGTAATCTCCCTCTAGTACGAGATATAAAATTAGATAAACTCGATCGCGATTAATTGTATTACCGATATTAGTTGAATTCAGAAAACGGCTACCCGAACAGCTTTTCATTGAATCGCCAGCGCCTTTGTGGAAGTCAAAAACGACAACATTCAATCCGGCTGAGGAGAGTGCACAGGGGGAACCATTGCAACACAAATATTTAACCAGCGTCGCGAACATGATATTCAGACAATTTATGGAGTTTTGACAACTGGGAGTATCTGGAAATCTTTGAAGTTAGAAGGAATTGCGATCTAGATTGATAAAGACGAATTTTTTATCAAAAATGTTGCTAAAATTATCGATATCTTAATAAAATTTATAGATTCTTGAGTAAAACCAGAAGGTATTATCTAAGGCGATCGGGCAAATCGCAAGTTAAAATAGTTGTTGACATCCTTTAACCAAAGCCAGCCATGAATCAAGCACCCAATCCTTTTAACTCAAATCCATCGAATCCGCTAGATCCCTTGGACCAAGAACTTGACGAGCAAGGTCAAGAGTTGCCCAGACAGTACCACCCCGCTACTAAAAAAACTCTGCAAACAGGCTTTCTCATCCTGATAGTTGTCGGGGTAGTTGTTGGGGGAATTCTATCTGTAGGGGTAATTTCGTTGATGCAAAAGGCCGGATTGACTGATGTGCCGGCGCGGGTACAGAGTCCGAAGTAATATCATGTCCGTTGAATTGCCCGCGATCAAATTTTGTCGTCTAGGATGGGCGGGTTTATAGATATTGTCGGTGTGAATTGCAGATGGTTAGTGAAACCCGCCCCTACCAGTATTGCTGTTAATTTACTGGACTATATCTAATATTTAGTAGGAATGTTCTGTCGGTGCTAAATGCACCTATTTTGGGGGATGAAGTTTGAGAAAATATGATGTTTTATATAGATTTTTGCAAAATATAGCAACTGTACCCGATGGTGAGGAGGTTCTCGCATTCCCCAAACCGTTGCTTTTCTTCCTTCTTCCTGATGACGTTGGACCCAAAGCTCGGAGGCGACAGCACTAATGACTAATGACTAATGACTGATGACTGATGACTGATGACTTCTTCTACAATTGATGGTGAAAAATTCTCAAATTGCGCCCGATCGCACTTCTCAACTGCCGATTTCCGAAAAACTTGTTTCGGCTGGCTTTCACGCGCTTTCTGACCCCCTGCGGATTCAGATTTTGGAGTTGCTGCGGGAACAGGAGTTATGTGTTTGCGATCTGTGCGATCGGCTTGGAGTCTCTCAATCTAAACTCTCTTTTCACCTCAAAACCCTAAAAGAAGCCGGCTTAGTTCGCAGCCGCCAAGAAAGCCGCTGGATTTACTACAGTCTTAATTTAGCTCAGTTTCTCGCCTTGGAAGAGTACCTCGCCGAATACCGCCGGTTCAGTCAGATGCTGCCGGCGCGCCCTTGTGCTGACGTGGGTTGACCCATCAATATTTCTTAATCAGCAATATTATGTCCCCTAAAGTAACCGCTATTGGTTTGATCGTTCGGACTTCAGTCCTCGGATTGATGCGGACTAAAGTCCTCATTACGAACCAAGAGAGTTGACGCATATTGGTGGTTTGAAGGTTCGGAATCCGAGTCCTCGGATTGATGCGGACTAAAGTCCTCACTACGAACCAAGAGGGTTGACGTATCAATTTTTTTTGATATGATAGATTTGAACCAATGAGTCGATGGCGATGGGTGCAACAGTAAAGAAGTTAGCTTCAGGGGCGAGAGATTGCAGCCGAGAAGCGATCGCCGAAGGCCTCGGCACGTTTATTCTAGTTTTTGCAGGCACCGGCGCTGTGATGGTCAACCAAATTAGCGGTGGTTCAGTAACTCATTTGGGCGTTAGTTTTGTATTTGGTGCAGTTGTAGCAGCGATGATTTATGCGATCGGACACATCAGCGGCGCGCACTTTAACCCAGCCGTAACTTTAGGGTTTTGGGCGAGCGGTTTTTTCCCAAAATACAAAGTTTTGCCCTATGTTTTGGCGCAGTGTGCGGGGGCGATCGCAGCTTCTGCGCTGCTGTTAATTACTTTAGGAAAAGTAGCAAATCTCGGTGCAACAGTTCCTCTAAACGGCAATTGGTTGCAGTCTCTAATGTTAGAAACTGTATTAACTTTTATCTTGATGATTGTTATCCTCGGTTCGGGATTAGATAGACGCGCTCATATCGGTTTTGCCGGGATAGCAATTGGGTTAACTGTAGGACTGGAAGCTGCATTTATGGGGCCGATTACCGGAGCGAGCATGAATCCTGCCCGCTCTCTGGGGCCGGCTTTAATTGGTGGCATTTGGGAACACCATTGGGTTTACTGGGTTGCTCCTATTTGGGGAGCACAATTAGCAGTCGCAGTTTATCGGGAACTGTCTAACGGATTTCGGGATTTTAATTAAAAGCATCATGGCAAATTTTACGCACAAACCGAGAATTCTGTTTTTATACGGCTCGTTAAGAGAGCGTTCTTATAGCCGTTTTTTAGCGGAAGAATCGGCTCGAATTATTGAGGGCTTCGGTGCAGAAGTTCGGTTTTTCACTCCTCAAGAATTGCCGATTTATGGCAGCGTTCCCGATACGCATCCGAAGGTTCAGGAATTGCGGGAATTGAGTTTGTGGTCGGAGGGTCAAGTGTGGTCTAGTCCAGAAATGCACGGCAATATTACGGGCATTATGAAAAATCAAATTGACTGGATTCCTTTAAGTATTGGGGCTGTCAGACCCACCCAAGGTCGAACTTTGGCGGTGATGCAAGTTAGCGGTGGTTCGCAGTCTTTTAATGCTGTGAATACTTTGAGGATTTTGGGCCGCTGGATGCGGATGTTTACGATTCCTAATCAGTCTTCGGTTGCTAAGGCTTATCAGGAGTTTAATGAGGATGGGACGATGAAGGATTCGCCTTATCGCGATCGCGCGATCGATGTCATGGAGGAACTTTATAAATTTACCATGTTGTTGCGGGAGCAAACGGACTATTTGACCGATCGCCACAGCGAACGCAAGGAACAAGCAGCTAAAGAGGCGATCGCCCTAGCAAATCGCGCCCTGGAAGTTAATTAAGGCGATCGAAACATCGGGCGATCGAATCACCGGGCGATCGAAACATCGGGCGATCGAAATCGCGGCTACAAAAACAAAACCCATGCCAAGCGGGTTAAAGAATCAAGGATTTCTCTTCAGTCTGCGGAGGCAGACTTCGGTTGTGTAGCCGCGGTTTCTAACCGCCGGGGCTAAAAATTCACTAAAAATTAACAACTAACAAATCTCATGAAAAAAGTAATGTTCGTTTGCAAAAGAAATTCCTGCCGATCGCAAATGGCAGAAGGATTTGCTAAAACCATCGGAAATGGCAAAATTGCCGTCAGCAGTTCCGGTTTAGAATCAAGCAGAGTTCACCCGACAGCAATTCAAGTCATGTCAGAAATTGGCATTGATATCACCGATCAAACATCTAACCCACTAAGCGAATTCAATGCAGAAGACTACGACGCAGTAATTTCTCTGTGCGGCTGCGGCGTGAATTTACCAGAAGCGTGGGTATTGCAAGAAGTCTTTGAAGATTGGCAACTCGACGATCCCGACGGACAACCTATCGAAACTTTTCACCGCGTTCGAGACGAAATTAAAGCACGAGTTAAAAAATTAGTTGACTCTCTCCAACCAGATTAATGTCGAAAATATCACCCTTGGGTTGCGGGTTGCGATCGATTCTCAACAAACTGATTTTTAACCCGTCGCTGTCGCATCCAAAGAATTAGTGCTAAATTATGAGAGGCGTTCCGGCCGATCGCCTCTCAATCCGTTGCGAGCACAGACCGAAAAATTTAGCACATGATTCAGACAGCAATCACGCCTTTCAAAAACAAACTCAACTCAGCTTTAACTAAAAAGCAGATTACAGTTTTACAAATTAACCTCGGGAAACGCTGCAACCTCGCTTGCACTCACTGCCATGTAGAAGCTAGCCCGAAACGAACAGAAGAACTTTCCCCGGAAATTTGCGACCAATTAATTGAAATCATTCGCCGCTTTCCTCAAATTCAAACTGTTGATCTCACTGGCGGTGCTCCCGAAATGCTTTACGGTTTTAAACCCATAGCGGAAGCAGCAAGGGCAACAGGTAAAGAGGTAATTGTTCGTTCTAATTTAACGATTTACTTTGAAAAAGGATTTGAGGATATTCCTGAATATTGCGCGCAGCAGCAACTCAGAATTGTGGCGTCGCTTCCTTGCTACCAAGCTGACAATGTTGACAAAATGCGCGGTAACGGTGTTTTTGACAGTTCGATTTTAGCGCTGCAAAAGCTGAATCAGTTGGGATACGGGAAAAACCCAAATTTGATTCTGGATTTGGTGTACAATCCGCAAGTGCCGACAACAGATAAGTTTTCGCTAACAGCGGAACAAGGTAAGTTACAGCGAGATTATCAGGTTTATTTAGCTGAACATTTTGGGATTTGTTTTAATCACTTGTTCGCGATTACTAATTTGCCTGTGGGACGGACTAAGTTTCATTTGGAACATAAGAAACTTCACAAGCCTTATCTGGGGTTTTTGGAGGATAATTTTAATCCGGGTACTGTGGATCATTTAATGTGCCGCAATGAGTTGTCGATCGACTATTTGGGCAATGTCTACGATTGCGATTTTAATCAAATGGAAAATCTGCCGGCAAAAACTGGCAGCGGGGAAAAGATAACTGTTGCTAAATTGCTCGAATCTGGCAGTTTAGATGTGATTCAAGAGGTGCAAACTGCTGCTTATTGTTACGGCTGTACGGCTGGTTCAGGTTCTAGCTGCGGCGGCACTTTGACTTAAGAAGGAAGAAGGAAGAAGGAAGTTCGGCAACGAGCAATGTACGGGATGTAACGGATGTAACGGATGTAACGGATGTAAGCCCGTCGGAAGAAGGAAGTTCGGCAACGAGCAATGTACGGGATGTAACGGATGTAACGGATGTAAGTCCGTCGGAAGAAGGAAGAAACTATGCCCAATGCCCAATTCCCAATTCCCAATTCCCAATTCCCAATTCCCAATTTCCAATTCCCAATTCCCCATGCCCCATGCCCTATGCCCATATTATTGAGAATGGAGATTTTAAGTAATGAATGATTTGCGATCCCCCGATGAAAAAAATCCGCCACCATCCCAAAGGTGGAAACTGTTTTTAGGGATTGCTTTAGCTGTAGCTTTGATTGTGGCGGCACAGTTTTTTAACTTTCAAGCAATTCTAAAAAACGCGCTTTCGGCGATCGCGAGTCTGGGCCCTTGGGGCCCTGCAGCTTTTATTCTAATTTACATTGTCGCTACGGTTTTATTTATTCCCGGTTCTTTGCTTACTCTCGGTTCTGGGGTTTTGTTCGGCGTCGTTGGCGGCACGGTTTGCGTTTCCATCGGCTCGGTTTTGGGCGCAACTTGCGCTTTTTTAATAGGAAGGTATTTAACTCGCGATTGGGTTTCCAAACAGATAGAAGGAAATCCTAAATTTCAGGCGATCGACTCCGCAGTTGCTTCTGAAGGATGGAAAATTGTGCTGCTGACGCGACTTTCGCCAATTTTCCCATTTAATTTGCTCAACTATGCTTTTGGAGTCACGCAGGTATCTCTCAGAGACTATTTTTTTGCATCTTGGCTCGGCATGATTCCCGGAACTGTGATGTATGTTTATATCGGTTATCTGGCTGGGAGTTTGGCGGCACTCGGAGCCGAAGGGCGATCGCGCACTGCTGCTGAGTGGGCTCTTTACGGCATTGGTTTGCTAGCAACGATCGCCCTCACCGTTTATGCAGCCCGCTTGGCCAAAAAAGCTTTAGACGAAAAAATTTCTCCTTAAACTCACTGCACAAATTGGTGAAATTGTCAATACGGTTTTGCTCATAAATTATAATACATAGCTAATTTAAAAACCTCCGTATTTTCTCTGTGTTATTTACAAAAAATTTGTTATACAAACGAGATAGATATTAAATATATCGTAAAGCACTAACCTCAAAAAAGTAAACTCAAAGTCAAAATACAAAATTGATGTCAAAATAGAATGCGATATTGCGATCGAAATAAAAATTGTTCGCAGCCAGAAATCCACATCGGCCAAACCTAGGAGGAATCAAGTCCTGACTGTTGACATAATATTAATTCTGCCGAATGACCGTGCAGTGCGATCGATTTCACTCTCGACGAGAACATTTGATGATGCAAAAACCAGCAAATCAAGCCCGACCCGTTTCTGCGCCGCCGCCCCACCAAAAGCCAAAACTGCGCCACTTTTGGCAAAACATCGGCATCAGCGCTCAATCGCGCTGGCAGCAACTAGAAAGTCTTTGGCAACACAGACGGCAGCGTCGCCATTTGCTGACCCTACTAATTCTAGGCACCACGGCTTTAACCATTAGCACAACTACTTGCGTAAGCTATTTTTTTGTGCGCGGACTAATACTCGACAATTTAAAAGAAATAGCACTATTAAAATTAGAAAAAGGCACCGATGAAATCGATCGCTGGCTCAGCAGCCGCAAAGCAGAAATAGAAACCATCGCTTACTCTCCAAAGATTCGCACTCTCAATTGGGAATTAGTCGAACCCCGGTTGCAATCAGAAATATACAGGCTAAAAGAGTATTTCATCCTGGCATTAATTCAACCCAACGGCTCACTAAATAACACTTTAGGCAACCGCACGAATGTCAAAGACCGCGAACACTTTACAAAAGCAATGGCCGGGGAAATTAATGTTTCTGACCCGCTGATCGGCCGCAGTACACAAGTTTCGACGATCGTCGTTTCAGCTCCTATTTGGGCCTTGCCACAGGCTTCCAATCAAGTAATTGGAGTCCTATCGGGCAGCATTAAATTAGACAGAGTAGCAAATGTTGTTAACAGCCTGCATTACGGTTCCGAGAGTTATGCTTTTGCGCTCAATTCAGAAGGAGTGCCAATTGTTCATCCCAACAATAACTTAATTGGCAATAGCGATCGGCCTGCTCCAAGCTTTTTACAGTCACAAGATTCCGCACTCTCCACAATTGCGCGGCACATGATCGATCGCCAGACGAACATCGAACTGGTAAAAATAGATAACAAATGGGTGTATGCCGTCTACGCTCCCCTCCAGGAAGTGAACTGGTCGATGGCCTTAATAATTCCCCGCGAAAATATTGAATCCCAACTGCAAGCATTAAATTTTCTGACATCCGTCGTCGTCGGACTGCTAGTCCCGGCAATGCTAGCAGCAATTTGGCTAATTTATTCCTCCGAAAATAATCGCGCCAGAGCCGAGCGAGAAGCCATGCTCAACCGGATTTCTGGACGCATTCGCACTTCTCTAGAATTAGACAAAATCGTGCAAAGTACCGTCGAAGAAATAGTAAATTTGCTGCATCTAGAACGAGCAGCTTTTGGTTGGTACGAGCCGCAAAACAAAACTTTACAAATTTTGTGGGAATCTTCCCAATTTGATTGTCCGAGACAAGCGATAAACTTTGAACCTTACTTGGTGCGAAATTTGTCAGTAGAGAGCGACCAATCCGAGCCAATTATTTTTAGTGCCGATACTTGGACAGGGGGCGCAAGTCAACCGCTCGAACTGAAAGCTAATAGCTATTTAGCCGTGCCAGTCCCGACTCAAAACGAGCAACAGGGTTATTTAGTTTGCAGCCACGCTGCTCAGTGGTTTTGGAGTGCGGAGGAAATTCAACTGTTAAAAGCTGTAGCAGATCAATTGGCGATCGCCATTACTCAATCTCACCTTTACACTCAAACCCAAGACCAAGTAAAACTGCTCAATAGTGCCTTGCACGAACTGAAAAAGACTCAAACCCATTTAGTGCAGAGCGAAAAAATGTCATCCCTCGGTCAAATGGTAGCGGGGATAGCGCACGAAATCAACAACCCGGTTAACTTCATTTCGGCTAATTTGCCTCACACCACAAAATATACTAAAGATTTATTAGAATTAGTGAGTTTGTACAAACAAACCTTCCCAGAAGTCCCCCCGGAAATCACCGATTTTACCGAAGAAATTGAGCTAGATTTTATCGAGGAAGATTTGCCGCATATCTTAAATTCTATGAAAATAGGAACCGATCGCATTCGCAGCATAGTTCTTTCTTTACGCAACTTTTCTCGCCTCGATGAATCAGACAAAAAGCAGGCGGACATTCACGAAGGCATGGAAAACACCTTGCTGCTGCTTTCCAACAAAATCAAAAATGGCATTTATATAGTCAAGAGATACGGAAAAGTGCCTTTAGTAGACTGCTATCCGTCTCAGCTAAATCAGGTGTTTATGAACTTGCTGAGCAATGCGATCGATGCCTTGAACGAGATCGATCGCCTGGATAAAATTATTACTATTTCCACAGGAGTAGTTCGCGAACATAGCATAAAATTTCTGAAAGTGGCGATCGCCGACAACGGCCCCGGCATTCCCGACAGCGTTAAAGACCAAATTTTTAACCCATTTTTTACCACCAAACCGGTGGGACAAGGCACTGGTTTGGGGTTAGCAATCAGCTACAAAATTGTTGTAGACGGACACGGCGGCAGCATCAAAATATCTAAACCCGCAGGCGGCGGGACGGAGTTTTTAATAAAAATCCCGATTAATGAAAAGCGACAGGAAGCAAGCAATAAAAGGGAAGTTGGGCAAGGAGCAAT
Source organism: Tychonema sp. LEGE 07196 (assembly GCF_963890365.1). Lineage (NCBI taxonomy): Bacteria > Bacillati > Cyanobacteriota > Cyanophyceae > Oscillatoriales > Microcoleaceae > Tychonema > Tychonema sp. LEGE 07196. The sequence goes on from NZ_CAWPRX010000013.1 coordinate 137,358, forward strand.
GTAGGGGAGGTAATGGATAGAGGTTCGAGGAGACAAATAATTTTAATTAATGCTAATTTTACTGCTGTTGGCTAAAATTAAAAGAGTTTTTGTGAAAGGAGTTTTATGGCTGTTGGTAAGGATACAATTTTCGAGCGCTTTTTATCGCCGCTGATCCGACTGGCGATCGACGAAGAAGCAATCAAACGACTCTACGAAGGTACTGACTGGGAAAAAGCGGGCGATCGCCACCGACAACCCAACCTAGTTTATCCCAAATATTACAGCAGCCAAAACTTTCACGGCATCAAAGGCGGCTACCTCAACCCCAGTGCCGCCGTTTCCTACGATCCAATCACGCAATACGTTTTGCCTCCCCACGAAACAGTCGTCAGACAAGGTTTAATTGACGCTGTGCGGGTAAAGCCGCGCCGAATCATCGATTTGGGATGCGGCACCGGTTCAACAACCCTGATGCTCAAACAAGCCTTTCCCGAAGCGGAAGTTGTGGGCCTGGACTTGTCTCCTTATATGCTGGTAGTCGCCGAAATGAAAGCGCAAAAAGCCGGCTTAAATATCGAGTGGTTGCACGGAAATGCTGAAAGCGTGGGTTTTGCTGACAGCAGCTTCGATTTAGTCGCAGCTTCCTTGCTGTTTCACGAAACGCCGCCTGCTGTCTCGCGCGCAATTTTGCGAGAAAGCTTCCGACTGCTGAAGGTTGGGGGACAAGTGGCAATTTTGGACGGAAATCAAAAAACTTTGCGACAGACAGAGTGGCTGACTGATATCTTTGAAGAGCCTTATATTAAGTCTTACGCGGCTGGTAGTATTGATGCTTGGGCGGGGGCGGCGGGATTTGCTGCGGTGCAAACTCAGGAACACTGGTGGGTGCATCAGGTGACGCAGGGCGTGAAACCTCTTTCTGGAGAAGATTTTGAGCCGGTGCGTCAGGCGCAGGTGTCGAATTTGGGCGATCGCACTCCTGATTTTGATGGCGATTTACCGGGCATTCCAGCACCCGCTTGATGTATTGACTGTTGGCTGTTGGCTGTTGACTGTTGACAGTTAACTGTTGGCTGTTGGCTGTTGGCTGTTAACTGTTGACAGTTAACTGTTGCGGTATATAAATTATATGTCACAAAACAATGCCCCGTCTTGTGGGGTGTCCCGCCCTGAACATACAATTTAAATGTCCGACAGCTTAATGACTACCCTTTGACTTCGCTCTTCAGGCAAGATGACTAATGACTGATAACTAATGACTGATAACTAATAACCAATAATATCAAATCCTCTCTTCATCGGAATGATTCAGATATATATTCTATCCCTCTGTGTACTCTGTGTTCTAGCGCCGGTTAAATCACCTGACGACCCAAGCGGAAACGATATAACTAATAACTAATAACCAATAACTAATAACCAATAACCAATAACTAATAACCAATAACTAATGACTCTAAAAGCAGTTCTATTTGATTTTAATGGCGTTATTATTAATGACGAGTCGATTCACGAGAACTTAATCGATCGCCTGATGCTAGATGAAAATCTGCAACTCAAACGCGGGGAGTTTCGAGAAATTTGTTTGGGAAAGAGCGATCGCGCTTGCATTACCGAACTGCTGCAGCGCCGAGGACGATATCTCACAGAAACATACCTCGATCGCTTGCTGTTAGGCAAGGCCAAAGCTTATCAAGAAAAAATAAATAGTTTGGAAACATTGCCGATTTATACAGGTTTGGCAGAATTTATTGACAAAATTCGCGTTTCTGGACTAAAAATGGCCGTAGTTAGCGGGGCCATGCGATCGGATATAGAATTAGTGCTAGAGCGAGCCGGTTTGGCTGCAAATTTTGAGTTAATTGTCGCAGGTGACGACTTGACGGCGAGCAAACCAGAACCCGACTGCTATCTGTTGGCTGTGGAACTTCTCAACCAGAAATATCCCGGTTTGAACCTGCAACCGATCGAATGTTTGGCCCTAGAAGATACTTTTGCGGGGATAGAATCGGCGAAAAAAGCGGGGATGCAGGTAGCGGGCGTGACTCACACTTACCCGTTTCACATGATCCAGCGCCAAGCTAATTGGACGGTGGACTATTTTGCTGATTTAGAGTTGGACAGAGTAGCCCAACTTTGCTCGATCGCCCCCACCGAGCCAGCGGCGGAAAACTCTTGACGTTTTTAGCCCTTACGTGCTAATGTTGGTCACGGTTTGTAAAATTGAAAGCAAATACAATTTGCAAGCCTTTGAGATTCGGCAATCGAGCATTTAAAATGCTAAATTGAAAGTCAATCAGGGGAATTAGCTCAGTTGGTAGAGCGCTGCGATCGCACCGCAGAGGCCAGCGGTTCGAGTCCGCTATTCTCCATAAATTAGTTGACAGTGGACAGTTGACTCCGAAAGCAGTTGCAGAGTAGGGGAATCAAACCATTTATGCTTGACGGGTATCGGCTGTATTCATTAGGTTATTTATGTCCGCGCCCCATGTTGCTGTTGCTATATTTGTATAAAGGGCGATCGTCATCTGCTTTGATATTTTCCTGTGAATGTGCGATCGATTAACCGCAGCAAGATGAATTCGGTTCGTAGTGCGGACTTCAGTCCGCTGATTATTGCATTTTTGTCCGCACTACGAACCGTGGTTGTGATGGTAATCGATCGGACACGATCCAAGTGTGCCACAAACTCAGTTACGGCCTAACTCCTAGTATCAATAAAATAATTCTCTAAAGAAACCCGGTTTTTAATTTCAGACCGATCGCTCAAAGTGCATATCTTAGTGTCTAAACTCCGTTTCTGGCACATTTGCCATCAATCCCCACCAAACCTTCATTTTGTAAATTAATAATAACATTTGTATATAAAGATACAAAAGTATTCTCAACCTAGTCTTAATATCAAGTCGCTATATGTTATTCTCAATCATCTGACTGAGCTATTTAAGAGTAACAAGGAAAAATGACAAAGCGATTCGATCGGCGGAAATTTCTTTTATACGGTTCTGCTACCCTCACAACAAGTTTATTCCTCAAAGCTTGTAGAACTCCGACTCCAACAGCCACCCCAGCCACTTCTCCGACAGCAACAGGAACTACACCAGCAGCAGGCGGTGGAAACACGATCAAAGTAGGAATTTTGCATTCCTTGAGCGGCACAATGTCCATCAGCGAAAAAAGCGTGGTTGATGCCGAACAATTAGCGATCGAAGAAATCAACAAAGCTGGCGGTGTCCTCGGAAAACAAATCGAAGCAATAGTAGAAGATGGCAACTCAGACTGGCCGACTTTTGCCGAAAAAGCCAAAAAATTGATCGACCAAGATAAAGTTGTCACCGTCTTCGGCTGCTGGACATCCGCCAGCCGCAAAGCAGTATTGCCAGTCTTTGAAGAAAAAAATCATATGCTCTGGTATCCCGTACAATACGAGGGTCAAGAGTGCTCAAAAAACATCTTTTACACCGGGGCAGCCCCAAACCAACAAATCGAACCAGCAGTTGACTGGCTGCTAGAAAATAAAGGAAAAAAATTCTTTCTAGTCGGGTCTGACTACGTTTTTCCCCGCACAGCAAACACCATTATCAAAGCACAACTAGCAGCCAAAGGCGGAGAATTAGTTGGCGAAGATTACATACCTCTTGGCGGTACAGAAGTCACCCCCATTATTACTAAAATCAAGGCAGCTTTGCCCGACGGCGGGGTCATCTTCAATTCCCTAAACGGCGACAGCAACGTCGCATTTTTCAAACAGTTGCAGGGTGCAGGTTTGGGCCCGGACAAATATCCTTCCATGTCTGTGAGTATTGCAGAAGAAGAAGTAAAGGCGATCGGCGTAGAATATCTCAAAGGTCATTACGCCGCCTGGAACTACTTCATGACAGTGGACACTCCGGAAAATAAAAAGTTTGTCGAAGCATTCAAAGCAAAATACGGCAATGACAGAGTGACCAACGACCCGATGGAAGCAGCTTACATCATGGTTTACCTGTGGAAGCAAGCCGTCGAAAAAGCAGGAACCGCCGACGATTTGGACAAAGTACGGGCAGCAGCTTTGGGTCAAACTTTTGACGCGCCGGAGGGCAAAGTGACCCTAGAAAATAACCATCACCTTGCTAAATTTGTGCGGTTGGGTAAGGTGAGAGAAGACGGTTTGTTTGAAATTGCTTATGCTACGCCAGAAGCCGTGCCACCGATTCCTTGGAATCAGTTTGTCCCCGAAACACAAGGCTTTTCTTGTGATTGGTCAGATCCGGCCAAAGGCGGCAAATTCAAGACCAGCTAAGTAAAGCATAATTCAAGCGTGAAGGGCAGCCTCTCCGGCTTTGCTTGTTACCAGGCTCTTCCTGGTAACACATATTGAGAGGAAGAACCTCCTTTTACTTCGCCACTTATAGGAGAAATAACTATAAGCTGTTGTGCAAATAAACATTGTATATTTTGATGACAATCAAAAATTGTCAAATCC